>NZ_JBRCAD010000153.1:0-8176 GCF_053493415.1 Trichothermofontia sp.
GATGGCAAGGAGGGAGAGGGGGGGATGGCTCCTCTGGAAGGGTTCGCAGGGGGCGGCACGGGCGACCACTGCTGTAACGCCGCTTTGACAGCGCTAATGACACTGCACCAATCCCCAGGTTGCGGTTGGCGAAATAAGCGTAGGTTAGGATACCAGGGCGTATCCGTGCGATCGCGGCCCCAGCGCCAATCACACATATAGGGCAGCAGGACCCAGGTGGGTTTACCCAGGGCACCCGCCAGATGTACGACCGAAGTATCCACCGAGATCACCAGATCCAGGTGTTCAACCCAGGCCGCCGTATCGGCAAAGTCCCGAATCTCAGGATGCAGGTCAAACAGGCGATCGCCCCAGACTTGGGACTGGCGCAATTCAGCCAGTTCCTCTGGATCTTGGCCTACCTGGAGGCTATAGAAGCTCACATCGGGTAGGCTGAACAGATCGGCAAAAACCCCTAGAGGACAGGTCTTGCGTTGTTGAAACAGTTGGAGGAATACCCCCTGGTAGGCCCCGCTGGCCCAGGTCACCCCCACCTTCAGCCGGGTACCGGGTGCCGGCGTCAGGGCCGGCTTAGAGATGGGAGAGGTCAAGTAGGGAATCGTGGCAGGCAGGGTTTCCAGGGTTGTGCCCAAATATTTCGGCACACTCAGCAGCAGGGCATGGGCATCCACCGGGGGATAGGCCATCTTGGGCGCGACCACCCAGGTGATGGCAGGCATCGCTTGCAGCAGGCGGTGCAAGGCTGGCGGACACATAACCCCCACGGTGGCTCCCTGGTTGACCAATAGCTCGGCATAACGGATAAACTGCAACGTATCCCCAAACCCCCCTTCGGTATGGAGGAGTAGGGTTTTATCGCGTAGATCGTCGCCTTGCCAATGGGGGTGGGGTAGGTTGGGGAGGAGGGTCCGTTCCGCCTGCCAGCGCCATTCCTCCCAGCCCGCCTGCCAGTCCCCCTGCATCAACAGGGCAAGCCCTAAATTGGTGTGGGCATGGCCTGAGTGCGGGTCCAGTTGCAATGCCTGGTGGTAGGCCCCGATCGCCCCCGCTGGATCGCCCGCATCGTAGAGGGAAATGCCTAAGTTGACGTAGGTATTGGGTTGGGGTCCTAAGGTGAGGGATTGCTGAAAAGCCGCGATCGCCGCCGCGAGTTGGCCGTGCTCATGGTAGGCATTCCCCAGGTTGTAGTAGCTAATGGCATCGGGCTGAAGGCGAATCAGGGTCTTATAGTGACGGATCGCGGCCTCCAGCCGTCCGACCCGCTTCAGGGCGATCGCTAGATTGTTGAGGGTGGGGGTATCCTCAGGGGCCTGCTGGAGAATGCGCTCATAATCGCGAATGGCAATTTCTACCTGACCGGCTTTCAGCGCTGATGTGGCTTGGTCAAAGAGGGTGTCGAGGGAGATCGCGGGATCGGACATGGTTAGCTGGTCAATTGAATTGGCATCACTAGCTCAAACCGGTAGGGTTAGGAGAGCCAGTTCAAAACTGCTTAATTTGACTATGGACGACGACCAGGGTTGACGCAAACTGATTGAGCCGATCTTCCAGCAAATGCTTACGGTTGAGCAACTGGCGTAACTTTTGGTAGCGGGCGATCGCCAAGCTGACGGTGGGTACCTGTTCCGGTGGACAGGGACGTTCCCATAACTTGCCGTTTTCATCCAGCCCACAGACTCGATAGGCCACCCGCGAACTGGGATGGTTATAGGTGGCAGCCCGTTGGGGATTGGTCGTCGCCTCCACGTAGTCGATCAGATCGCTAATTTCGGCATGGCGCAGGGACACGGGTTCCGAGGCATGGGGCGGCAATGACTCCAACCAGCCATCGATGATTGGCCCCTCTTCGTATAGGGCCTGAATGTTGAGCATAATTTGTTCGAGTTCGATGCGCCACTGGAGCATGGTGGCCTGAATTTCCTTGAGCACATTCAGCACTAAATCAGGATCAACCCCAGGCAGATAACGGCTGATTTCCGGGGTTGCCACCTTGGGCAGAGTGGGGACTTTGGGACTATCCGGACGGGCTACCGGAAAGGCAGGAACCGCCGCTGGTTTGGTCAAGGCCATGCTAGAAGGCGGTTCGGGCGCAGATTCAACTAGCGGTGCCGGAGCATGGGATGACGCAATACGGGGTGTACTGCCCCCGCTCGGAGCCGTTTCTGCGGGTGGCTCGGCCTGAATCTCAAAGGAACAGGGTTTGCTGGGCACGGACGGGGGGGACATATTCGGCAGGATCGGTTCCGGGGGCAGTGACGGTGCCACGGTGACAGGGGATGGTAGGACAATCGCGGCCCGTTTATGCTTTTGGGACTCTGACTGCTCTAGGGCAGCCGTGATACGTTTTAACTTGTGACTCATGTGCCCCCCACATCACACCAACAGGATTGGACGGAGTTTGGGCGCGATCGCGCTGAATCAGTGCGCCTAGGTTTCCGCTCAACGTCCCCGAATGGGAAAAAGGTTCTGTCAGTATAACGGCTTTACCTCAACTCGCGACTATGGGCAAACCCGATCGCCCAGAAAGCTCAAGGCCGATCCTGGGATACGGGTGGGGGAGACCAGCGCTAACCTTGACGCTGACGGCAATAGACAGGCGAGGCTAGGGGAATTCAAAGTTCAAAACAACATTCAAAACGTTTCGTGACTTCGCTAAATGACGATGACTCTACAGCGTAATGCCCACATCACCTTGGTGCTAGGGCCAGCCCGTTCCGGCAAAAGCGAATGGGCTGAGGAGCTGGCGCAACGATCGGGATATCCGGTCACCTATATTGCCACCGCGATCGCTGAACCGACGGATCTAGATTGGCAACACCGTATCCAACAGCACCAGCGTCGCCGCCCTGGGGATTGGCAAACCCAGGAAGTTCCCCTCCACCTTGCCCAGGCGATCGCCCAAGCTCCGGCCCATACCTGTTTATTGGTGGATTCCCTGGGCACCTGGTTAGCTAATTTATTAACTCAAGATAGAGAAACCTGGGAACAATCAGCATTACAGCTACTATTAAATTTAGCAGCGGCCCATAGCCCCATTATCCTAGTCGCAGAAGAGGTGGGCTGGGGTGTGATTCCTGCCTATCCCTTGGGACGGTGCTTTCGCGATCGCTTGGGACATCTTGTACGGCAAATTGGTGCGATCGCGGGCCATGTTTACCTCGTAACCGGGGGCTATGCCCTCAATCTGTCCCAGTTAGGGGTCTCGGTAGGCACTCAAACCGTGATCCCGGCTGATCCCCCCGATGCCCTTGCGAAAGATTAAGTTTCTCAACAAGATGTCTCGTTTTGGGCGCAACTGCTAATTATTTCCCCCAATTGTTGTCACCTAGCGGTGTACTAGAACTATGGCTACTCCGAATGAAGTTCGACAATACCTCGCTCATTGGTTCCAATTGGGGAAGCATATCTGCCTCCGCAATGGTCAAGAACGCTTGTTGCCCGATCCGGTCCTCCAGGGCGATCGCTATAGTGATGCCTTTGAGGCGTGCTGGCGGCGGGTGACGGCACCCGATGCGGGGGACTGTTATCTGGAAGGGACGGAGCAAACGGTTCAGCAACTCTTGGCAGCAACATGGGAATTGTTGCCCTGTGTCCGCTGTACGATGCCGGTGCCGGTCTATAGTCGGGGGGTCACCAGTGCGCCCTGTCCCTGTAGTGACCTACGTGGGTGGCCCAATTTAGAACTGCCGCTGCCCCGATCGCCGGTTTCCAGCCAGGATCGCCTGCGGCAAATTTGCCGCCGTATCGAGGCAGCGGACCCACTGCTGACGGAGGCTGCTGCCGGGGCGGTGGCTCCAGTTTCCTTAGAGACGCCTGTCGCTGCTGCTGGACCGATCGTACTTGACGGGCAAGCAGACCATCCAGGACAGGCAGACTATCCAGGACAGGCAGACTATCCAGGACAGGCAGACCATCCAGGACAGGCAGACCATCCAGGACAGGCAGGCTATCCAGGGCAGGCAGGATGCCTACCCCACAAGAGTCATACGACGCCTGTCCCGGAACTGCGGTTGGCAACACCTCACTCGTCGGACTCCTTGCCGGTGCTTGATCCAAGCAGCAACCTGTGGCCACGAGAGGAAAGCAGTGCTCGATCGGCGGAGGCCATGCTCTTTGGCTTTACCGTCCCCCCCCAAGTCACGCAGTCCGATCCCGTCCTTGGCGATCGTCCTGAGCGTGCGGATAGTTAATGCGGACAGTTACCGCACTTCCATACTTGGTGAGGTACAGGCAAGGGGCTTAAGTCCCTTGTTCGCAAGGCTTGACCGTACTTCATTAGAGAGGGAACGGCTGTATCAAGTTAGTGCGGGTGGTATCAATTGATATCAATAACGCCGCTAGCAATATCTCCTGAGCCGAGGATTGAGTCGGGTACTGGAACTTTGGGGTTGCGTGGAACTGATCGGGCCGAAAAAACATCTACAGGGATGGAAATGATCGTGGTCAGCGTGAATCTATTGATTGGGAGCGGTCAACGGCGGTAGGGTTAGCCAAGTGTGATCGCGCTCGGTGTGGGGTTAAATGGAGTGCGATCGCGGCTGTTATGAGGGCAAACCCATGTTGAATCAGCACACGTATGGACATTGGGTCTTTCGCTGGTTAGGTCAGGGGGCGATCGCGGTGCTGGGGGCTGTTTTGTTAATCACGGCACTGCTGCCAAGCGCAATGGCGCGTAACCTCCCCGGACGACGGGTAGCGGCTGGCACACGAGGAGAATGTTTAATCGCCCAGCCAGGGCCACAAGAACCCCTCCCACTGCTAATATTGTTGCCTGCGACAAACCTGAGTCTTACGGCCCAAGCGCAGCCAGAGTTTTTTTGGTTTAATCCCCCCATGATTGGCGAAGCGGTCCGCTTCCAACTCCATGCAGTTGATGCAAACCGGCAAAACCCGCAACTTCTCTATGAACATCAAGTCGAGGTTGGCGATCGGGTGGGGATTCACAGCCTCCCATTGCCGACGGATGGGCAGGTTCCCCCCTTGGTCGTGGGACAGCTTTATCGCTGGTCCCTGACGCCGCTCTGTTCGGAGGAGGCGGAACGCAACCTGGTGTGGCGAGTCACGGGCTGGATTGAACCGATCACCCCGCCGGCGGAACCCATAGCCGGAACGCTAGAACAACAGATCCTGAGCACTGCTGAGGCGGAGCGCTGGCTAGATGCCTTTAGCTTGTTGCGAGAGGCGACGTGTGCAGTATCACCTAACCCCAATCCGGTGGTCAAAGATACCTGGCTCACGTTACTTGATCGGTTAGATCTGGAACAAACGCGGATTGATCTGCCTCTATTAAAGCAACAGGCGATCGCGAATTTAGATACTTTGTGCCAGTAGTTATCTCATCGATTCAGCGATCGGGGATAGGGACTGGGTCAGCCTATGCGTGCCGTGAGCCTGTACGATTGAATCGCTGCTGGATGTTGACCGCGTTATTCCCGAATGTCGAAGGATCTTTGGCTATGAATTGTGTACGTCATTCTCTGGGGTTAGCCGCTGGCTCATGCAGGGTCTCCTTATCCCTGCTCATCGGGCTGCTGGCGCTGGTCAGTATGCCCCAGGTGAGCCAAGCCCAAGGGTTGCCCGGACGTCGGGTGCCGGGGGGAACCCGAGGCGAAACGGAACACAAGTGCTTCCCTGAGGCACCGCGCTATTTTGTGGCTCTGCTGCCAGCGGATAATCGGAGCCTGACTACGGCAGCCCAGCCTACGATTTTCTGGTACCACTCGCCGACCGCTGCCGCGACGGCAGAACTGCGGGTGGGGACGATCGATGCCCAGGGTAAACGCCGACCCGGTAGTCCGTATCGGGTTGAGTTTACCCCTAACCCCCAGGGGGGTATTCAGCACTTCCCACTGCCAGCCGGGGACCCACAGTTGCCTCCCCTCGCTGTCGGAGAAACCTACCAATGGCAACTGACCCTCCACTGCGATCCAGGCGATCCGGAACGTCGCCTGACGATCGGGGGACAGATCCGGCGGGTCGCTGAGACGCCCCCAGCCGCCTCCCCCATGTTGATGGTGCAGCAGGCGGCCCAAGCGGGGCGATGGGTGGATGCCTTTAGTACATTGCTGAGCGCCAGTTGTCCAGAGTTGCGCAACCCGGCAGTATCAACGGGCTGGGCTACGCTGTTAACCCAACTGGGACTCCCAGAAATCGCCGCTTCGCCCCAGATTCAATGTCAGCCATAAGCTTCCTTCCCTCGCCTTATTGAGGGGATTTGCTTCACTGGATTGTTGAGGGTCCTTGTACTAAGAACGGTTTACAGCACTGCCATACTTGGTGAGGTACAGACAAGGGGCTTAAGCCCCTTGTTTGCAAGGCTTGACCGTACTTCAAAAATACTTCAACCGTACTTTAACAGTCCTTCATTAGAGAGGAAACGGCTGTAGTAGCGAGTCAGAGATCTTTTTCTAATTCAATAATTCTATGAATTAACGGTCTATACAGTGTGTTATCAAGATGAGTTAGATACCAATTTTCATAGTCGCCAGCAATTAAATGTTCTTCAATTAAACGCGCTTCTTCGAGCAGAATCCAAAGATTATGGGTTGCTCGATTACGAAACCCATGTACTAAGTTTGCTTTTAAGCCATCCAGTCCATACCGCCGACAAGCTGGGCATTGACACTCGGCCAGTACATCCCACTCCTTAGCATCTGGTTCTCGACCGCGCCAACTGCCTAAATCAGCAACCATGCGATCGCCAGTTCCTGGCAACTGCACAATTCCACGGGCAGCACGGTTACGCCATCCGCTAGAGTCAACAGAATTGATGCTTAATAATGCAGCAATATGAAGCGTGATGGTTCCACCAATGCCAAAAACATGAAGCTTTTTATTGGGAAATTCTTGACGGATATGTATAAGCTTTTCTAATACTTTTTGCGGATGCATTGCCTTAGGAGCTTTCAGCAAATTGGGCACAATCCCCCCTAAGGCGATCGCTTGCTTTTTCATCAGTGATTTGTATGACTTCAGACGGCTAACATAATCTTCTAGAAGAAAGCTAATATGGACTACAGGCACATAATCTCCTCGCCAATAAAGACGATTCATCGCCATTGTGAGTTCAAGACACTTCTGCTGCTCTGTCAAGGTCATTTTAGGGGTTGGGATAAAGTCTTGGGGAATGGGGAACCAATCAGGTTGGGCATTCCTAACAAACTCAGCATATTCCTTTACAGGCGTTTCACCCCCATGCGTGATGAAGTAGAAAGCTCCATTGTCGAGGTAGACTTTGACGTGGGTAGGAACCCCTAAGTACTGATGCAGTCCTTGATCCATTGCCTTCCGTCTACGAGCAGGCATTTTATGAAAATCAGCATAGGAAATCATAATTGCCGTTAAAGCAGGCAAATAATATTCAGAGTCAGGATTCCAAACGTGCGGTTTCAATGCACTTAAAGTCGTTCCAGCAACTATTTCCAAATATTCTTCTCCTCACACTATTGCAGGCAATACTAGGCACGATAAGCTTCCTCAAGAGCTTCAAAAGCATCTTTTTCCTCACGCTCTCCCTGTGATTCTGGAGGTTTTATTTTGACTAATACAGGAAAGTTGATCAATTGTCCCGACAAGATGGCCTCTCCTTTGTCCAAGTCAGGTAGCAATTTTGCTTCATCTTCGCCCAAACTTTCAATGACCTTTCGTACAAAGTTTTGATCAGCAGGATTAACCATACGCATAATAATAAATGAGTTACACATTGCAAGGGTTGTCTCGTCAAGTCTAGAAGGACGTTGGCTAATCAGGATCAACCCAACACCAAATTTACGTCCCTCTTGAGAAATCTGTTTTGTTACTGAAATGGAATGTTGCTCAGCTTCATTATTGGCACGTGCTGGAATAAAATTATGTGCCTCTTCTAATACAAGTAAAACAGGAAGTTTCAGTTCATTTTGAACACGAGCACTAAAAATATCACTTGCGACCAAACTATATATTGTTGCTTGAAAATCACTCGTGTAACCAGATAGGGCAACAATACTAATTTTTCCGTACTGGACAAGTTGAGTTCTATCATTTGGAAGAGGTTCAGAAGCAGAAGTGTTGAATCCAGATATAAAACTTTACACTTGAGGGTGCGAGAGTCATACAAGCGTTTCTGGAAGCAAATCGTAGCTCCAATGGACGAGCGAACAGCGACGGCTGAGTTCTAGTTGCAAATAGCGAAACTTGT
>NZ_JBRCAD010000154.1:0-26294 GCF_053493415.1 Trichothermofontia sp.
ACAAGTTTCGCTATTTGCAACTAGAACTCAGCCGTCGCTGTTCGCTCGTCCATTGGAGCTACGATTTGCTTCCAGAAACGCTTGTATGACTCTCGCACCCTCAAGTGTAAAGTTTTATATCTGGATTCAACACTTCTGCTATCCAACCTCATCAAGAGATTAGTCGGCTTCTGAAAGTTATCAACAGGAAAACGCTCTTATTTCCAAATATTAGATCTTTAGTACTTGGCTACTATACAGAAATAATTGAAAATGAAGAAACATCTTTATTGGATGAGTATGTAGTCATTTCCATCGCAGTTGGCATAAATGATCATGACGGTCCAATTATGAACTCATGTCAAAAATCCTTAAGTAAAAAGGGTATTAGTATCAAAGGATGTTGGAAATACTATGAAAGTGATGATGTAGAAACCGCTTCAGGAAAACCTGTGGTAATACCTATCTTTATCTTAGAAAATGTTGTTTATCAGTTTTTATGTTGTCCCAACCTTCTAATGAAGTTAGAAAATTCTATGTGCGAGCTAGAGAATATAGAGATTGCACAACAAAATGTCCTGACATTAAAAGATTTAAGCATTCTCCCTGAACTTGTTGTTAACAATGGGCGTTTCACACTTGCTAGTGAAGATTATCTACGTTTTCGAATGCCAGATCTAAATCCAATTCAAGATTTATTAAACTAACTAGTAATTGCCCGCTTCAATCCTTTTGCCAGGTGTTAACCATGCTTCTCTTGCCGCTTTATTGCCAGAAGCTCCATCAAGACATTAGCTGCTCTAGAGCAATTGTACGGTGACCAGACTGGATACCCTTGGTTCGCGACAAAGAAGTTGACATCTTCTTCCGGTCCATGACAATGCAAACCTCTACCCAAATCTCAGAACTATCCATCAAGCCGATTCTTGATGCTTGCAGGCAAGCTTTAGTTGAGCACTATGGTGCAAAATTTAAGGGACTGGTGCTGTTCGGCTCTGCTGCTCGTCAAGAACTGACTCCTGATAGCGATATTGACTTGTTAGTCCTTCTAGAAAAACCTTTAAATCCTTCTCAAGAACTCCGTAGCATCGTCGATATTTTGTATCCACTACAGTTGGAATCCAGTCATTGGATTTCTGCTAAACCTGCTGATCCGGATGAGTTGGAGGCGGGTATTACCCAGCTTTATCGAAATATCCAGAAAGAGGGTATTTTTCTGTGAACTACTCTGAGGAAATTCAAGCTAAGCTGGAACGAGCAGAGGCATCGTTACAAGCGGCAAGGCTACTTTTGGCATCTGAATTACTTGATGACTCGGCATCTCGTGCCTACTATACAGTTTTTCATGCTGCATCAGCCCTCTTACTCTCCAGAGGCTTGAACTTTAACAGTCACAGTGGAGTTTTACGAGCCATTAGTCTTAACTTTGCCAAAACTGGTGAGATGGAGAAAGGTCTTGGTAGAGATATCAACTGGCTGGCTGAACTACGGCAAGTTGGTGATTATGGAGAAGTTAGGAAGGTTTCTGGCGAGGAAGCTATTCAAGCAATTACAATTGCGAGTGAATTCTTAGATAAAGTTCGATCTATCTTACGGCTGGAATAAAATCTTTTAATAAACAAAATTTATTTAATATTGAATCGTACTTTCCCAAAATACAAGTTGCAACGGCGATCGCATCGAAAAGTATTATTCAGTTCAGGTCATATAACGGCAAAACGCAGCGGCGACAGATACTCTTAAACTAAGCATCAGCAGCTTTCATCCCTCCGCTACTGTGACTTGTTAGGTGTTTACAGGTATTTAGATCATATTAGATTTGCTTCTGTTACTTCCTTTAGAAATAGTACAAGTGCGTAGCACACAGAAAGGGCATCTTCATGATCAAAACTAGTAACATCTGAACCATCTGCATGGGCAGCTAAATTACCAAAAACTCTAATTGTATCAATATAGCCTTTGGCCTTTGGACTTAGAACTGAAGCATCAAAAAGTTTCTTAGTGGTGTCAGAAAATGTCCATCTTGAATTGTAATCATTAAGATTGTTACGAGCGATAGATTTACAAAGATGTTCGCCTATTTTACGAACTTTCACTACAACAGAATCAGGATCAATACTTAGTAATTCAATAAGGGTGGAGGCTGTTGCCAAAGGTTGTAATTTTAATTCGTACTTTGGAAGAGATGAAGCAAGATCAACGTTGACCGGACGCGAGGTACGCAACAAATCTGGCAAGTTTCCTATGATCTCAAGTTGGCTGTCTGGCAAAAAAACTTTACGTTCTCGATTGTCAGAATAAGAAATTTGAATCTCGAATGGGTTATGATAACTACCTCTCAAACGAGGAACCACCAAGAAACCAAGAGAACGTTTAGAGTTTGGATGAATATTTTCGACTTGAATTTCCGTAGTTGACAACGGTTCAAAAGTAGAAGGCATCTCAAGTCTTACAATAGCTTCATCTAGAATTTCAAAACTATGTTGAAGAATCTCTATTTCAACCACTAAGGAGTGGTCTTGAGGCCAGGATGCTGGAACAGAACGAATTTGACAGTCAAGGAATGGAACCTGAAAGGTGCTAATTTTTTGAATAAATAGTTCTATATCCTTTTCTTTTTCGATCTTTTTTGATTCATCAAGTGGCCCAAAAGGTCCGGGTTCTAGCTCATAGTCATTGATCTTGTCTGGATTCTCAACGTAGAAAATACGGCCTTTATCGAGTGAAATATCTCTCACTTCTTTAATAGAGCAACCAATATGCAAATTTAAGGTTTCCAAGAAACTTTCATGGAGATCACGAAATGATCCTGAAGTGGGTGCAACCATTTGCCAGGGAGGGGCAACTATAACTAGATTTGAGCCTCTCCTAATAAAATTAAGAATCTGTTCAATTTGCAACGAAGATGGATGCCCAGAAACAAGAAAAATATATGGTTCTTGATCTCTTGTTAACCAATCTTTATTCCATTTATTCCAAAAATATGTATTCTCAAGTTTTATATCAAGCTTATTGCAAATACTTCTAAAGTGGCTCAAGCTGCTAATAACTGGGTCTTCAACTGATTCACTAGCATAATATAGAGATGACCAAGCTGTATTACGAAACATATTGTTAAGATCTAGGAAATGTAGACCATCATAAATAGCCATTAACATAAGACCAAGCCTATAAATGAGTTTTTACCTTTTATGTTGCTATTGGGCAACTAACGGCAAAACGCAGCGACGGCAGATAAACTTGAACTCAGTACCAGAGGCTTTCGCCCGTCCGCTGCCGTGACGTGTTAGGCGGGTGGAATCTGATCTAGACTCGGTTTGTCCAGTAAGGCAGTTCCGCAACAAGTATTCTTTCAGGACGATACCGAATCTCATTGCTGTAGAAATCTGAATCCCACCCTTCAAAAGAACCTGTCTCAATTCCTTCTTGGATATTGCGTGGAAGAGATTCAAAAATATGGACATTTTCATAATCTTCAAACCCAGGAGAAAAACGAGTTGCCCCTGCATAAACAGATAGAATCATGGGACAAGTAACTAAACACCGAAACGGTAATGTTGAAGATTCAGAATGTATAAAGTTAAAATCACGGCACCCCCAAGTATTGATAGCTTTAGAGACAGTGTTTAAGGTAGCTATAGAACAACCAAATTGACTGGAATCGTAAGGAAGATTACAGTGCCAATGATCTTCTTGCTGTACAGAACTTGTATAGTTGTAAAAGCAGTACCTCCCCAGTGCTCTGTTTGCTGACGAGTAGGAACGCAGAATATCTAACTGTAGCTTGCCGTTTACTTTGTGTGCCAAATCGTCATATCTCAGAGAAGATAGATCAACCTTTTTAGCTTGAAGTGCGTAGCGTAGCCAACCAATATTGTGCGCTCCAATCTACCACTCCCAATCAGTGCCTTGTGAAGACTCAAGATTTTGTGGTGTCTTAATAACGTGCAGAAATGGGCATTTTGCAGCTTTCAGATCTAGCAAAATAATATCTGTAATAGTTGTTTCATTTTGAGAGATACCTAATTCCAAACTAGCTTTCAGCCGCTTCCAGGTATCGTGAGCAGCTTTTTCAAAAAGAGTAGGAAGATGCTTTGTAGATTTTTTGATCATACTTACGAGTTACACAGAACATCACCGACTTAAAAATTGCATCCCTAAAGGTATCCTTGCGTTACAGTCCCCACCGATAGCCTAAGCCGTCTAACTAGGTATTCAACGTCAGATTTGACAGAGTAAGTCTAGATATTGGGATCTTAGTCATGCAGATCTGCTTGATAACACCTGGATTTGGGGTTTTATTAATCAAACTTGACACCTAATGTCAGCATTCTGAGGTTTTATTCGTCACTTTTAACGTTTAAGCTAGGGAAAACGGACTGTTATCCATCACTTTTAAATGATAACACCTGAAATCTAGGTATTATCCATCATTGTATCATGATGTCAAGTCAGCAAATCACTACCGCTGCCCTGTCTGCCCGATCGCGTCAAGCAGACCCTACGACCCAACTGCCCTTCCCCGCGATCGCGGTCATCAGTCTATTCGTTTGGAGGTAGGACCACCCCTTGGACCATGAGCGATCGCTCCTCATAGAGTTGGGCCTTTTTGCGATCGCTCGTCTCATCCCGTGTGTTGAGGTTCCGTAGCCTCGTCTCAATCGACAGTGATGCGATCGTACTTCTCTAAACTGTAAGCGGCAACGGCGATCGCGCAACAAAGTATTGTTCAGTTCAAGTTAACAACCACGGTCACCCGCCGCTAGTAATCTCTCAATCTCAGCGAAGAAGCTCTGTACAGTCGGTGTGCAACGGAATTGCCATGCAGCGGTTCTACACTACATCAATACCAGAAGACTTTCTGTTTCATTGCTTTCAAACTGAACGATCGTGTCCAAGCTATCTCTCAATATTTGAGCAATCTTCGATGTTGGGCAATTGCCAACTCGAAGATAAATAAACTTGGGTGGATGGCCATAAAGTAAACTACGTTGATGAAAGTCAGAATCTTTGGAAACAATCATAAAACTGTTCGTCTTTGCATATTCCCAGATCACTGCGTCATCCGTATTGATCAGTCCTAGCTTCTTGACATGCTCAGAACTCGGATATAGATCGATAATCCTGGGAATGATTCGGTCAGATAGGTTCTCATCTAAAAGCAGTTTCACAACGATGCCACAAATAACTTTTTCTCACGATCTGCGGCAAAAGCAAGACAGGCTTTTATATCCTCTGAGGTAAGTTCAGAAAAATCCTCCAGGATCTCTGCTTCTGTCATCCCACCTGCCAGATATTCCAAGATGTCATACACAGTAATTCGCATCCCTCGAATACATGGCTTACCACTACGCTTTCCAGGTTCAATTGTAATAATGCTTTGATAGTCCATAACTGATCCCTATTTTTGGAGGAACTGGGCTGGGATAAAATTTATTTCATGATTCCCTCTAATAGAGAGAATAGCTTCTTGGCAGAAGGTTGTTCCAGATCTACACCATATAGAAATAGAAAAGGATTATCTTTTTGCCATAGATATATATTGTTACACTCCCAGCATATCGATGCTTGCAGGATTAACTCTCCTTTACAATAAAACCTTAATCCAAATGGTGGCATATGACAACGGGCTGATTGACTAGGTTTTAGTTGCCGCCATAGATTCGCTACCTGCTGTGCCAATTCTCCTTCAACTTTGATGACGCAGCTTGACATTACCAAGTTATCTAACATTTTGGGGAATTCCCCTCCTAAGTCGAGGACATCAAGTGCGTCAATATTTGGAAGTCCAGGAATAGGCTTATTATCATTAAACATACCTTCAAGCCTTTCCAATTTGGCTAACTACGAAGTCGCATAACTAGGTATTCAACGTCAAATCTGATCGATAAGTTCAGATATTAGGATCTTAATCATACGAATCTGCTTGATAACACCTAGATTTGGAGTTTTATTCATCAAATAAGACATTCCGCCGTTAATACTCATCGGCATAAGCCTTTGCAAGGTCTGCATCAATTCCTTCGTTGTCTGGCCCCGTTGCGTACCCTAGACTAATTGCCCCTGCATGACTTTTAAACTTTTGCCGTGCTTGTTCTTGCTGCTCTAGAGACAGTATCACCCTGTTAGCTACCGCGCCCTGCCTACTGAGGACGGCAACTATCCACTCCGTTATGGAAATTCCTACTGCATTGGCCTTGCGCTGTAGGTCAGCGTAGACTTCATCACTGATTTCTAGAGTCAACTGCTGGCTCATATATAGATTCCAGACAACTTGAGCGACATAGCGTTATTATAGCTGTCTGCCAAAGTGCCCAACAACCCAACTTAAGCTGACATAACCTTATGCCACCTGTGCTGTCAACCGTGTCACCTGTCTATTCGTTTAGAGGTAGAGCCACCCCTTGGGCCATGAGCGATCGCCAGCGATAATAGCCTTGAACTCTCACCGACAAACTTTATGCCGTTCGCACCAATGCAGTCTTAGATCAAGACAACTGCCTAATACATCTGTAGAATAGCAAATAGAGTAACAGTGCTCCTCTTAAGAGAGTCTTAAAATGGTACAAACTCCTGCTAAAACCCTTACGTTAGAGGAATTTCTACAGTTGCCAGAGACAGAACCCGCCAGCGAGTACATTGATGGGCTTATCATCCAGAAACCAATGCCACAAGGGGAGCACAGTGTAGTTCAAACTGAATTAGCGCCTGCAATTAATTTGGTCCTCAAGCCCCAACAGATCGCACGAGCTTTCACAGAGTTACGTTGTACTTTTGGTGGACGCTCAATCGTCCCTGATATTGCTGTATTCCTGTGGGGTAGAATTCCACGCAAGGAAAATGGCGGGGTAGCTAATGTTTTCTCAATTGCCCCAGATTGGACAATCGAAATTCTTTCACCAGATCAGAGCCAAACTAAAGTTATCAAAAATATTCTGCACTGCCTTAAGTATGGAACACAGATGGGATGGCTGATTGATCCAGATGAACAATCCGTTTTTGTTTATCTACCGGATCAGCCAACGACTGTCTATGATGAACCAGAAATGCGATTGCCAGTGCCAGAGTTTGCTCAAAACTTTAACCTCACAGTAGGATCTCTGTTTAGCTGGTTAATGGAGTGAAACTAGAGCCACACCTGTCTGCCCGATCGCGTCAAGCAGACCATCCGCCCCAACTCCTCTTCCCAACCGATCGCGGTTATCAGTCTAATCGTTTGGAGGTAGGGCCACCCCTTGGAGCAGGAGCGATCGGCCCTCATAGAGTTGGGCTTTTTCGCGGCCCGCCTCATCCATCGCGTTTAGGTTTCGTAGCCTTGTATGCGATTGTACTTTTCTAAAATGTAGGCTTTAAGTGAGATCGTACCGAAGAATATAGCAATCCTAGGTGATTTATGAGAGGAGGTAGGACCGGAAGTATTTCCCGCCGTTATTCTGCCTTGATCTGTCTTACAAATGATTTAAGATGGCGTTATTATTGTGCTCAAGTTAAATAACGTTGCCCATCACCCATCGTAGATAATTGCTGATACTCAGAGACAACCGTTTAACGATCGAGTGCACGGGTATTGTTAGATAGATATTTCGTGGCAGTACGCTGAGAGTCGATACATAGACATTGTCTGTAACCAATAACTAAGTGCAAAGCTTTATCTAAATTAATTAAAAAGAAATGGTCTGACAGAAGAAATCATGCGTTCCAACTCAGTTTTGTTATGCTTGAGAAGATCATGTTCCCATAATCCATAAGTATTATTAGAACAATTAGTTGCAAGAGTCTCTCCAATTAACTCAAGGCTCTTTCCAAGGCTCTTCTGTAAGATTTCCGGCTCGTCTGCAACACCTAGGATAAACACTCTATCTTTTAAGTCATCTGGAATCTGTTGATTTATAAACTCAAATCGGTTACCTATATCGCGTTTGTCGAAGTCAATCAGCAAAACCATCCGTCTGTCTGAGTACAGTCGCATTTTAGATACATGATCCCTTCTAAACTTTTCTGCTACTGCGATCCAACCACCAGCAGGTGGTAAAACCTGAATTGAACGCTCATTGCTGAGTTGAGGATGAAGCGAAAACCCAGTTGCTATGTCTGCATCAGCTTTGTCTTCAGGCAACACAAGGATATGTGGCAAGTACTTGTTAACGCTCATAATTCTGCATCACCAAGGATTAAGCTATCTATAAGATCACCACTAATAGATATCTCACTCAATGATCGAATCAAAGTTGGTTCTAGATGGCTTTTTCGATCAAGTAAAAAAGTGTTTTCACTCGAAAATTTTCTGATAGTCTCTTCATTGTGTGATGTTGCTAAAAGTTGCCCACTATTTTTGAAAGAACGTCGTAGTGAAATAACAAAATGTCCAATTTCTGATAAAGAAAGATAATTATCAGGCTCGTCCCAAAAGCAGAAAAGTGGACCATAGTATTTGTTGGCAGCTAGGACAACTGCACAAAGGAAAAAGCATTTCTCTCCATCAGACAAATCTTTAAATTCAATAGTCAAGTTTGTATTATTCTTTTCAAACCTGACAATCATACTCTTAAAGTCTTTGCCGACTAATTCATTTTGAATATCGCTAATATCAGGCATTACTGCTTGGAGATATTTATCTATCTCTTTATAAGCGGCAGGATAGCGACTCAGCACCCCTGAGAACCACTCTCCAAAATTTGAACCATCTCGCTTTGGTTCCAAGGTCTCACCGTTGGAGTCTCCAGTTATCAAGCTTGGAATTGGAGCTAGAATAATCATTCGTGCAAGCCAAGTCCTGAAAATACGAAGCGGATCAGTTTCGGATTGTTCTTGGATTACTGGAAGGGCGATAAGATGCCAATCCACCAAGAACTGAGCCTCTCGATTTCGTGAAGTAAGAGTCACTTGGGCTTCTTTTCTAGAGTAAATTGGTTCTCCTGAGACTAACAATTGTTCTTCAAGTACTCGAAGTTCTCTAAAGCCTTCTGGCAACTCCAGTGCAAGTACATACTTGTACAAAGTATTTCCAATTATTACCTCTATTTCAAATCGGATTGGAACATTAGATCTGTTGAGAGAAAAGTCTTTAGGCTGAACTAGTTTACCAACTCTATTGACACCTCTACCAATGCTCTGAAATAGCTCTAGAGAACTAGCAATGGTTGACTTACCCACACCATTTCTTCCAACTAAAAGTGCGGATGACATTTCCTTGAGAGAAAATTCAAAATTCTCTAAGCATCTAAAGTTATGTACATACAGCCTTTGGATCATAGAAAAGTAACTCTGAATTTTTGAAAGTGAAGTTTTTTTGAGACAGCCTATTTAATCAGTCTACACTATTGACCTTATCCGTCACTTTTAAATGATAACACCTGCAATCTGAGTGTGATCCGTCACTGCATTAGGATGCCAAACTAGCGATCGCCACCGCCGCCCATCTGTTCGATCGCGTCAAGCAGACCATCCGCCCCAACTCCTCTTCCCAACCGATCGCAGTCATCAGTCTAATCGTTTAGAGGTAGAACTAGCCATTGGAGCAGGAGCGATCGCCAGCGATGATGGCTTTGAACTCTCACCGACAAACTTTATGCCGTTCGCACCAACACAGTCTTAGAGCCAGACAACTGCCTAATACATCTGTAGAATCGCAAATAGAGTAACAGTGTTCCTCCGGCTCGTTGGAACACTGCGATCGTCCAACTGTAGCCCATCTCAGGGCAGTTTTCCTGTATGCTGGCAGCAGGCAAAGCGAATCCTTTAAGAGTAGGCAGAGGGCACCCCGGCATGGAATCGGATCACCCAAAACAGATTAAGTTGGACCAGTTCCTCAAGTGGGTTGGGGTGACAGCCACAGGGGGGCAGGCCAAGATGATCATCCAGGCTGGGGAAGTCAGGGTGAATGGGGAACGGGTCACCCAACGGGGACGTCAGTTAAAGACGGGCGATCGCGTCACGGTTGGGGGACAATCCTTCACGGTTGAGTTGCCAGACCCTGCGCCTTAGGGAATTCTGATCCCGATCCTGCGGGAGTTGACGATCCCACGCCACAAATTCTGGGCCACAAATTCTGGATAGTGTCAGGGAAAGTCGATCGCTAGTCCTCTGGCTCGTCCCGACGTTCATTCAACAATAGGTCGAGAATCCAGCGATTCTCCGTTTGTACCCCCCGGATCTCTTGCTGCATCTCACGAATCGATTGCAGTATGGCAGCCCGTTCCTGGCGATCCTCAGCCGCAAGGTCAGCGAGGGCCTGAATCGTGCGACTATTGGATTCGATTTGGCAGGCATTTGATTCGACTAACCGCGCCAGTTGAGCCAACCGCTCATCTGTCCAGTGTTCTACACTCATGGCCTCTGCCTAAATATCTAAACTAAATATCTAAGTCGGTGAGATTCAGTTTAGGACCGTAGGTTTCAATAAACTCCCGACGCGGGGCCACACGATCACCCATCAAGACAGTGAAAATGCGATCGGCTTCGGCAGCATCTTCAATTTCCACCTGTTTGAGCGTGCGGGTTTCTGGGTTCATGGTGGTATCCCAAAGTTGTTCGGGCATCATTTCCCCCAACCCTTTAAAGCGCTGGATCGTGTAGTTGGCATTTTCAGGAAAGCTACTCAGGCGCTCTTGGAGTTCGCGATCGCTGTAGCAATAGTAGTGGTTGCGACCCCGCTCAACTTTATAGAGGGGCGGACAGGCAATGTAGATATAGCCCTGATCCACGAGCGATCGTTGATAGCGATAAAAAAAGGTGAGCAGCAGCGTCCGAATGTGAGCACCATCTACATCAGCGTCAGTCATAATGATAATGCGATGGTAACGCAACTGGGAAACATCGAAATCTTCGCCTTTAATGCCTAAACCCAGAGCCGTAATTAAGGCTTGAATTTCTGCATTTTTGTAGATCTTGGCATCGTCGGTTTTTTCAATGTTAAGAATTTTGCCACGTAGGGGTAGGATGGCTTGGAAGCGGCGATCTCTACCTTGTTTTGCACTCCCACCAGCGGAATCACCTTCAACGATATAGATTTCTGATTCCGAAGGATCGCGGGAACTGCAATCAGCTAGTTTACCTGGCAAGGTTGAGGATTCCAGTACCGATTTGCGGCGAACTAATTCCCTAGCCCGACGGGCGGCTTCTGCTGCATTAAAGGCTTGAATCGCTTTATCAATGACTGAGTCCGCGATCGCGGGCCGAAACTCCAAATATTCAGTTAAGGTTTCACCCACCAACGAATCAACAATCCCCCGGACCTCCGTATTGCCCAACTTGGTCTTGGTTTGCCCCTCAAATTCTGGATTTGGTACCTTGACCGAAATTACACCCGTTAAGCCTTCGCGGACATTTTCCCCGCCCAAGTTGGGGGTGTTTTCCTTGAGCTTATTGCGCTTACGGGCAATGGCATTGATCGTGCGGGTGAGAACCGCTTTCAAGCCTTCTAGATGGGTGCCACCGTCGATCGTGCGGATATTATTGGCAAACCCCAGCAAATTGTCATTATAGGCATCAGCACACCACTGAAGCGCAACCTCGACATGGACACCATTGCGTTCGCCCTGAACGTAAATGACCTCCTCGTGCAACACCTGTTTGTCAACGTTCATGTAGGCAATGTACTCGCGAATACCCCCCGCATAGTGGAAGATGTCTTGGCGGGGTTCCGCTTGACGACGATCGGTAAAGCGAATTTCAACCCCCGCATTGAGGTAAGCCAATTCCCGCAACCGACCGGCCAGGGTGGCATAGTCAAAATCCGTGCCCGTGGTGAAAATTTGGGCATCGGGCATGAAAGTCACCTGGGTCCCGGTTTGGTTACCTGGGGCGGCCTCCGTGGTCAATTCGGTAACGGGGACTCCACGTTCGTAGCGTTGTTTATGAACCTGGCGATCGCGCCAAACCGTTACCTCAACCCATTCTGAGAGGGCATTCACCACCGAGATCCCGACCCCGTGCAAGCCCCCAGAGACCTTATAGCCCCCGCCCCCAAACTTACCGCCCGCGTGGAGAACCGTCATCACTGTTTCCAGGGCCGACTTGCCCGTCCGGGGGTGAATATCCGTGGGAATCCCCCGGCCATCATCCTGCACCGTGACTGACCCATCCGCATTCAAATCCACCTGAATATGGGTACAGTAACCCGCCAGCGCCTCATCGACAGAGTTATCCACCACTTCGTATACTAGGTGGTGCAATCCCCGTGGCCCGGTACTGCCAATGTACATCCCCGGACGCTTACGAACGGGTTCAAGCCCTTCAAGTACCTGAATCTGTTCGGCACCGTAGTCTGTGGTCATGGATGGATCGCTCCTAAATTTGACTTGAGGCGGCCTTCGGGCCGAGAGAGTTAAAAACCCGCCAAGATTCTAACACAAAAGGGTTAAACGCGCCGCTAGGGTCCTTTCCAGTAGGATTTTCAGGAGGGGTGCAATAGAGCGTTCCCGGCCTTGGCCAAGGCTTGTGAGTTAATCGGGATTTTGTAATTCAATTGTACTGTCTATGTTTTCGTTTGTTCCCACCCTGATTGTGATTTGTGGCCCTACAGCCACGGGCAAGTCGCGGCTTGCCCTGAGTTTAGCGCAACGCTTATCGGCGGTCATTCTGAGCGCAGACTCCCGGCAGGTTTACCGTGGGTTTGATATTGGAACGGCGAAACCCCTGCCGCAGGAGCAACAGTTAGTGCCCCATTACCTGATTGATATTGCTGAACCCACTACAACGCTCACGGTTTCCGAGTACCAGGCCCAAGCGCAAGCCCTGATTCGTGGCTGCCATCATGCTGCCCAGGCAATCACGTCGATGGGTTGCGTGCAACCACCGCTTTTGGTGGGAGGGACTGGACTTTACATTAAATCCATTGTTCGGGGGATGAAAATTCCGAGGGTCTCACCGCAGCCAGCGTTGCGATCGCAATTAGAACACCTGGACCAGTGCCAAACCTATGCCATGCTGCAACAGATTGATCCGGCAGCAGCGGCCAGGATTCATGCCCACGATCGTCGTCGAACCTTGCGTGCCCTAGAGGTGTTCTACGTGACTGGTATCCCGATTTCCCAGCAACAGGGCGAGTCTCCCCCGCATTACCCGATTTTGCAGATTGGTCTTGATGCGCCGACTCCAGATGATCTCATCAGGCGGATCACGGCTCGAACTGAACAAATGCTGGAGATGGGCCTAGTGACAGAGGTAATGGCCTTGCGCGATCGCTATGGGGCCGATCTGCCTTTGTTACAGACCCTCGGCTATCAAGAGGTGATGCAATACCTGGACGGTCAATTATCGCTGGCACAAACTAAAGATCAAATTATTCTGCATACGCGCCAATTTGCTAAGCAACAACGCACCTGGTTTCGGGCGAGTTCTAGTATCGAGTGGTTTGACTGCGATCGGCCTGATTTAGTGGATGTTGTATGGCAAGAGATACGAGAATTTTTGAAACTTACCTGATCGCGATCGTCTCGCAATAAAATCTCTAATCTTAGAGTAATCCTCGTTTTTTCAGTTTGGATAGCGCATCTTCAGCAGCTTTTTTCTCAGCCTCCTTTTTACTACGGCCTTTTCCCTCACCATAGGGCTTATCGTCCACGTATACCTTAGCTAGAAATTCTGGTGCATGGTCTGTCCCGCCTACTTTTTCAGTTAAGTATCTAGGTAGAGAGGTGCTCCCATTCGCCTGTATAAATTCCTGGAATTTATTTTTAGAGTCTAGATTAGAACGGACAGTCATGACTCCTTCAGGTACGGAATCAAATAGCTCTTCCACTAAAGGACGCACTGCCTCAATGTCTCGATTCTTATCTAAATAATAGGCGCCAATGACAGCTTCAAAAGTGCTACTCAGTAAATTCGGGTTTTGAAAACCACCTGCACGAATTGTCCCTTGGCCTAGCCGCATCCTGAAGTCTAGACCAACTTCAACTGCAAATCGAGCCAGTTGCTTCTCATCGACAAGGGCTGCCCGACGACGGGTCATTTCACCCTCGTCCAGTTCGGGATGAATTGTATAGAGGTATTCCCCACTGATGAAATTTAGGATGGCATCACCAAGAAACTCCAAACGCTCATTGTCTTCTAATTCTCCCGGATTCTCACTAACATACGAACGATGGGTTAGCGCACGACGTAGCAACTTCTCATCATTGAAAATCAAAAGCTTATGCATTTTTCTCCTCAGTAAGTCAGGCAAGGTTTGTTGTGTACAAGTCCTAAACACAAATTGCAAGGGATACAGGGGCTAAGCCCCTGCTATACCCCATTATTTAAAAAGCATCAAACAAAATATGAAGATGGAGATTGCTGGTGTAAACAATTGCCTAGGTGGATAAAGACTATTTCCACGAGAATTATTACACTGGAAGCAGGACAGCCGCAGATTCTCTAAAGAATTGGAACCACCCTTGCTCTTGGGTTTGAGATGATCCAGAGTGAGTGTGTCTGCGGGCAATTGCTTTCGACACCACCAGCAACATGAACCATATTCACGGATAAGCTGATCTTTCTTAGAGCGTTTTTGTTTGGGGGACATACCGTATGTACTCCACAAATGGCTGAGTAGCACCGGAATATCAAACATCAGAACTGGCCCCGGCACCTGTGCCTGGGAGTTCTAGCTGATTACCCGCATAACCGTCTCATAGGCATTATCTCAAACCATCAGATAAGCTCACGTACAGCATGAAGGTTTAGCGCTTACGGTTTAGAATTTACTGGGTAAGTGCTAAACCAGCATACTGTATACGAAATTATCTGATGGCATAAAGATAGTGATCATGAGACGAATATCTAGGTACTGATATTCGTTGGCATGATCTTACTCTAAACGGAGTCTATTTTGTCTGTCAAGGGGCAGATCTCAAGATTTAAAATCACCGGAAAGTATCTCCTCGCAAAATTTTTGCCCATCCCCCTTATCTATCGGAGGGACAAAACCGATCGAGGCCCGTCTTCACGGCATAGAGGACCACCGGCAAAACTAACAAGGGGGGGACCCATTGACTTGCTAAAACTTGCGCAAACGCCAGCGACCATTGATTAGCCTGGAGGTCCGCCTGTACATTTGCTTCACACAGCAGAGGCCGACACCGTTTAGCTAAACTTGCCAGCCAGTCCTCGCCCGCCTCCTCCGGGGATTGTTGGGCACGTAGCGCTAGGACGATCGCCGCATCCCCCAAATCCCCTTCGCAATCGGCGATTACGGCCAGCGCTTCCAGTGCCTGGGCTTGATCGGCCAACTGCGATCGCAAGTCATCTATCTCTGCGGGTGTAATCATTATCATGATTTGTTTGGTTGCCCCCGCAGAAATTCGATTAAGGCACGGTTCACTGTCTGGGGGGCTTCCATTTGTATCCAATGGCCACAGTGAGGGATCGATTGGATCTGGAGGGGGGCCTTCACAAAGGATTCTAACCCCTGCAAGAGGGCAGGGCTGAGGAAGGCATCCTCTTCGCCCCATAACACCAACGTTGGGGCCGTTACTGGAGTTAGCGAGCGTGCGCCCTGTTGTAGCCAAGTCCAGAATAGTTGTCGGTAATAGTTTAGGGCTGCGGCCAGGGCACCCGGTTTGGCGAGGGCCATCTGATAGGGCTGGGTATCTTCCGTGGAAAATGCGCCCTTCCGCACGGCATGATCCTGGAACACGCGCTTGACAAATTCGGGTAAATTCTGGCGAATCACCCATTCCGGGAGGCCAGGAATCTGGAAGGCCAGGAGGTACCAACTGCGTTGCCATTGCTCTGGACTCGTGAGCAATAGTTGCCGCAAGCGTTGAGGATGGGGGGCATTGAGGATGGCCAGTCGGTTCAAACAGTCCGGGAAGAGTTGCGCCATGTGCCACGCGATCGTGCCGCCCCAGTCATGACCAATCACATGGGCCTTGAGATACCCCAACTGCTGGATTAAGCCCTGAATATCCGTTGCCAGGGTATCCAGATCGTAACCATTACTGGGCTTCTCGGAATCGTTGTAGCCTCGCAAGTCCGGTGCGACCACCTTAAAATAACGAGCGAGGGCTGGGATCTGAAAACGCCAGGAGTACCAAAATTCTGGGAAACCATGCAATAGCACAACCAGATCCCCCTCCCCTTGGGTGACGTAGTGCAAGCGCACATGGTTGGTTTCAATAAATTGGTGTTGCCACCCTAAATCTAAAGCTGTCATGTTGAATTATCTAAAGCTGTTATGTTGGATGACTGGGGCAGGGACGGTGCTCCCCAGCAACGGTTGAGAATAGCCCGATCATCAGCCTAGCACTAACTTTAGCGACGATGGCCTGGAATGATCTGGGATTTCCAAGTGGCCAGCTAGCTGCTCGGTTTGTAAAGTTGACGACTGAAACTTTCATCGTAACTTCACCTGAAGTGCCCCCACATCCCAGTCAACTCATCGCTGGGTTTCGCATAATGGAGCCAGTACATCCACCTAAAGTAATTTTCTGGATACTGTCCCTATGCATGGTTTGACCTCATCCCGATCACTGCCGGCTGACGCTCCCCACCAGGCTCGTACCCTGGGTAAAAATACAATCTGTTACGTGTATCCCAGTGGCAAGGTCGTGGTCTCCCCCCGGCAAAGTGTCACTGAGATTGCCGCTCTAGAATCCCGGTTGTTGACTCTCCAGGGGGACGACTGAGGGACGCGCGATCGGTCCCTCAGCCATGTTGCCTCCCGCAACCTACAGAACTCCTTTTGAGCTAGGAATTGCATCTACCCGGCGCGGATCAACCGCTACCGCCATCCGCAGAGACCGGGCAAAGGCTTTGAAAGTGGCTTCAATAATATGGTGTGAATTGATGCCATCCAGTTGGCGAATATGTAAGGTTAACTGGGCATGATTCACGATCGCGACAAAAAATTCCCGCACCAATTGCGTATCGTAGGTGCCCACGCGTTCGGTGGGAATGCTGAGGCCGTAACTGAGATGGGGCCGCCCAGAAAAATCCAGCACGACTTGGACGAGGGCTTCATCCAGCGGTGCGAGAAAGTTACCAAACCGCACGATGCCTTGGCGATCGCCGAGGGCCTGGTGTAGCGCTTGCCCCAGGGTAATCCCCACATCTTCATTCGTATGGTGATCATCGATATGTAGATCACCTGTGGCTTGGATATCCAGGTCAATCAGGCCGTGGGAGGCAATCTGGTGCAGCATGTGATCTAGGAAGGGAATCCCGGTCTGGGTGTTACATTGGCCGGTACCGTCCAGGTTAAGGCTCACGAACACATCCGTTTCACCTGTGGTGCGGCGCACGGTGGCAGTGCGTTCGCGTAGCGTTGCTGTTGGCGAATCAAGTTCGGACAGGCGTAAGGTGTCGGGGGGACGATCTTGGGTTTGCATAGGTTAACGTTAGGGAGTAATTGAGCACTTTAGCTGAGTATGCGACTATTTTAAGCGTTGACCGAATCGATCACTGGCACGGGTAGCTACTCCCTTTGGGGATAACCGCCTCTAGACAGTTACTTTTGGGATGTCCAACGCGCTCACTGGGCTACAAGTTATCGTATTAGTGCTCAGCTATGTCGCGCTGGGAATTGGCTCGGTGCCGGGATTGCGCATGAATCGTGCCACGATCGCCCTAGTCAGTGCGGCGATCCTAGTCGGATTAGGAATGCTCAGTTTAGAGGCAGCTTGGCAGGCGATCGATGCCAACACGATTGTGTTTTTACTGAGCATGATGGTGGTGAATGCCTACCTGTCCTATGCGGGCTTTTTCAACCTGGCGCTGCTTTCCCTATTACGCCTAACCCGCAGTCCCTTGGGCCTGTTGGGGTTGCTTACGGTGGGGACGGGTCTCCTATCGCCTTTTTCCTCAACGATACCCTAGCCCTGGTCAGTACACCGTTGACCTTGCAATTGACGCGATCGCTGAAACTCAATCCCATTCCCTACCTGCTGGCGATCGCGGGGGCGACTAATATTGGCTCCCTGGCAACCTTGAGTGGGAATCCCCAGAATATTCTTGTGGGGGCGTTTTCCGGAATTGGCTACCTGGACTTTGCCCAGGCGTTGGTGCCAGTGGCGATCGTTGGGTTGGGGGTACAAATGGGGTTACTATGGCTGCTGTATCCAGAGGTGCGATCGCTGGCCCCCTGTACCTTCCCGGACTTACCTCGCTTTCGCTACCATCGCGCCTTGTTGGTGAAAACGCTGATCATTACCGGTGTGCTTCTCACGGCTTTTGTGGTGGGTCTCCCCCTAGCGGAATCAGCATTTTTAGCCGCTGCCGCCCTGTTGGTTACCCGACGCATTAAAGCAGAGCGGGTCTTACGGCAGGTGGACTGGTCGCTGTTGGTGTTGTTTTCGGGACTGTTTATCCTGACGGCGTGTGTGCGATCGTTGCAGCTATTGACGGGAGCAGCGGTGTGGGTAGCCGATCCGGTGGGTCTCTTGGCAATCACCGTGGTGCTCTCTAATCTGATTTCCAACGTACCAGCGGTGTTGTTATTACAAGGGGCGATCGCGCCAGGAAATACGGAGAACTGGCTACTTCTGGCGACTGGCTCAACGTTGGCGGGCAACCTGACCCTATTCGGCTCTGTTGCCAATTTGATTATGGTCGAAGCCGCCGCCTCGGCAGGGTGTCCCCTCTCTTTCTGGCAGCATCTCCGTTTTGGGTTACCCCTCACCCTCATGACCGTTGTCATCACCTATGTTTGGGTTGCTCTCCGCTAGGCGAATCTCAGTTAAACTGACAGAATCTTGAGGGGTTTAAAGTAATTCGTGGGATGACCTGGGTTCTGCCACTGTCCGATCTCCACTAACTTTTCACCAGAACGTAGTAGTTCCAGTGCTGCTGGCAAAACCACACCCAAAATCTCAACGTGCCTCAATTCAAATCGTTATCATGCGACTAAACGCAATTGCGGTAAGGGTAAACCGAGATACCCCAACTGGGCAATGCGCCGCAAGCCGAGTTGCAGAAAACTCAAACCGCGCTCTCCATGCCAGTCAAGCTGGGTGCGTTGTCCGGCCCAGACCAAGATTAACCCGACGATTAAGGCGACTAAAATGGCACAGTCGAGCAGCATGAATAGACAACACAAAGCCGACGCATCCCGTATCCCCGTCGCCAGCACGTCAAAGGCCGCCGATTTGTAGTCCTTAAAATGCGGCTCAATGCCGCCAAAGCGTTGTCGATAGAGGGCAAAGGTTTGTAGCGAAGGGGGGTGGTTGCTGAAAACGGCCCAGCTATCCTGAGCGGTGGGCAGTTGCGCCGTGGCTAAGTGACCGCTGACCTCACCCCAGAGGGTGACGTGCTCAAACAGATAAGCCTGCGCTGGCGAATGACAAAACCCTGCGAGTCTACGACGATATGGCGTTTACGGCCTTTAACCTTTTTGCCACCGTCATAACCGTAAACCGCCCCCTTTTTTCTGCCGTCTTCACGGACTGGGAATCGGCAATCGCCACCCTTGATTCGGGTGCATGGCCCAACTTCTCCCGCAGTCGCGCTCGCAGTTGGTCATGGCGAGCCGCCCAGATACCTTGGCGTTGCCATTTACGAAAATAGCCATAAACCGTTGAATATGGTGGCTAGTCATGGGGCAACATTTCCCATTGGCAGCCACTGCGTTGCACATAGAAAATCGCAAACTGAGGAGTGAGGAGTGAGGAGTGAGAAGTGAGCGAGGATGGATCTCTATTCTCTTTTCTCTTTTCTCTCTCCTATTTCCTCAGTGCGGGGATGGCCAAACCCTTTCGGTTGCGGCAAGAGTGGTGCGAGGACGGCCCACTCAGCATCACTCAAGTCATTGGGGTAGGGTTGACGCTGGGCTTGGGCAACTTGCGGCAGACGACTCATGGTGATTCGGCTTGAACTCAGATCATCCGTACGATAAACTCGACTGAAGTCGCCACGGCTGTCCCTTAAGGTTTACTTTACAAATTAGCTTTTATTCCTGTTCAAAGGACTGATTGTTGAACTTGAGTGTTCGACAATTTTCCATAATCGTACGCGCAACATCATCAGGAACCCCTTCCGGGATGTCTGCTTCAATCTCCAGGGTGATTTTGACTGTTGCCCCCTGCAACGCGGTTAAGTGTTGAATGACCTCGTTGGCGATCGCCGAGGCATCGCGGTTAATCCGCATTGCATCCAGATCGACGCTGCCATAGAATCTACGGGGGGCAGGGGGGGAAGTAGAAGTGAGAAGTGAGGAGTGAGGAGTGAGGGGGGAAGAAGGAGGAGTTAGAAGTGAGAAGCGAGAAGTGGGCGAGGATGGATCTCTATTCTCATTTCTCTCTCCTCTCTCCTCTTGCCTCTCTCCTCTTGCCTCATTTCTCTGCTCTTCCTCCAGTTGCTTTTGAGCCACCTCTGGTTTAACCAGCAAGCTTTGGGGGCTGATGCTAGGGCTGATGCCCGTTGCCACTTGCAGACCGAGATACCTACTCCTAGCCTCATCAAAGCCTTCGGCATAGGCAAAGTTATCGGCCCACACGGTTGAGGCGACACCTTCTCGAACAACGGTCAGCAGAACGTTTTGATCTTTTAGACGCGGGAGATAGAGGTATTGCGTTAAGTAATCCCATAGCCGTTTAAGGTCGATGTGATTCGTATCGCGCCAGAGAAACCGATCCAGGGCTTCGAGGCGTAGGTTGGTGGCAGAGTATGTGGGCAGCAGGTCGCCTTCATGACTCGCTTTGCGGCTCGCTTGCAGGATGGGGGAATCTGCCCCTTGCAGTCGAGTTTCTTTCCACTCGATACTGCCCTGAGCATCGGGTTGGGTAGGAATCAGCAGCCACTGGTAGGTTTCCCGCAGACTGGTTTTGACGATCTCATCGAATTGTTTCAGTTTCGTGTCTGCCTGCTTACTTTGGAACACATCCAGGTTGAGCGCATCTTTTTCATCGACAATCGCACGCCATGCCAAATATTGAGCGGTATTGCGTGCAAGCGTTTCAATTTTGGATTGATCGGGTGCTAGGAACAGCAGGGTGTTTTTGTAATAGCGAGGACTGCTGCCCCGATAGTTCAGGGCATTTTCGACCCACTGGCGGGCGGGGCTGTCGTCAGTGTTTTTGCTATGGGGATATTGGGGAGGCAGCACCACCAACCGGACACCAAGGGTGGAGTCGTCGGGAATGTCGGCGGTGGAGTCGGGGGCGATATGGACGGCGCTGAATTCGCCTCGGTTTTTGTCGGCTTTGGTATCGGCTTTAAGGCGCTTGATGATTTCTTCCCAAACGGGGTGGCGATCGCCCAACAGTTGCTCGGCCCGTTCTTGGGCGGTGCGGTTGACGTTGGGCTGGGTGGAAACCCAGTAGCGATTGCCGTCAACGTAGAGATAGGTAGCCTGATCCGTGAGCCGGCGCAGGGCATCCCCAAAGATCGCGCTATTTTCGCCAGGCTGGACGCAACCCAGCTTGATGCGGCGATCTTCGATGCCGCGATTGGCAGCGCGGAGGGTGGGGGCAGACCCCATATAGACGGTACGGGCGACACGGCGGCAGGCGGAATAGCGCCCTAGGTTGGGATTATTGCGATCGAGGGTGAGGGGTAGGGAATGAGCACCATCCACATCCTTATCAATCACAGGCAGCCAGTTGTCTTCTAAGTAGCGAGTGAGTTCGGACTGCACCTGTTGATCGTCGATCGGAATGTGGGCTGGCAGGATCATCAGGCTTTTGTCGTCACGTTCCCATAAGGTGTGGATGACTTTGGCCATCAGGCGCAGCACGCCGCGGGTGCGTTGGAATTTGTCGAGGGTAGACCAGTCGGTATAGAGGCGATCGAATAATTCCGGATGGATGGGATAGGCGGCCTTGAGTCGCCGTTCGTAGTCACTTTCTTTACATTCAGCGGGAAACTCCTGACTTTGGTTACGGTACAGATCCATAAAGGCTTTGACGACAGCATCCCGCTGCACAAAGAGGCTGGGGTCGGTCATGGACTGAAACAAGCGGCGGCGAACGATTTCAAAGCTTTCTTCAGCACTGGCCGGTCGCCAGGGCGATTCGACGCGACCGATCGCATTCTTTAAACGATCCAACGCTTCCTTGCCACGCTCACCCCCAATTTCAATATCCGACGACGGAATACTCACCACCAGCAAGGTATTCTTAGCGTTTTTGGCAGATTCACTCAGGGTTTGGGCAAAGGTGAACTGGGTATCAAAACTGCCCCCGGCCAGGTCAGGATCGTCGTGGAGTTGGCGGGCATAGGCCACCCATTCATCGATCAGGATCAAACAGGGGGCATAGCGGTTAAATAAGTGGGTGAGGGTATCGCCGGGATTGGTAGCGGTTTCATCCGCCTGCCGCACTAGCTCATACCCTTCGGCTCCACCCAGTTGCCAGGCCAGTTCACCCCACAGGGTTTTAATTGCAGGGCGCTTGGCTGTGTCGGGGCCATAGGGGATGATGCCGCTGGGCTGTAGCTTGTTGCCCACCAAGACAGCGATATTGACGTTTTGAGGGAGGTGCTGAATACCCGTGGCTTGGAAAATGGGTTCTAGACCGGGCAGGAGGCCCTCACCCCTGGCCCCTCTCCCATGGGGGGAGAGGGGAGATGAGGCAAGGTGGTAGAGAGCCAGCATAGCGTGGGTTTTGCCACCGCCAAAGTTGGTTTGCAGTTCAATCACCGGGTCGCCGCCTTGGCCGCTGAGGCGTTTGAGGGCGTTGGTCAGCAGTTGTTGCAGCCCCTCGGTGAGGTAGGTGCGGCGATAGAATTCGGTGGGGTCGCGGTATTCGTCAGCGCCTTCGTCGAGATACACCTGCCAAAGGTCGGCGGCGAATTCGGCCTGCTGGAAGTTACCGGAGGCGACATCGGGGTGGGGTGTAGCAATGTCGCGCCAGGGTTTGAGTCCGGTTTGGGGCTGGCCTTCGGTGGGGGTTACGGTTGCCCGCCGGGTTTGCTGCCGCGCCTGTTCTTCATAGCGAGTCCGTAAAAGTTCTTGCTTCTGTTTTTCGACTTCGGGGGCTTCGGGGGCAGAAATGGCGGTGAGCAGACGGTTGACGCTATCGAGGGCACGATAGGCATCATCGAAGCTAAAGCTAGATGTATGCGCCCAGTCGTTGCGGGTGGTGCGGAGTTCGCTCACCAGCGTGCGTTCAGACTGCCCCAGAGTTTGCTTAAAGATAGTGTTCCACTGCTCCCACATCACAATTAGCAAGGCGGAGACATCTTCCCGCAGGACATCTTCGACTTTTTTGTATTTGACGTAACTATCAGGCAAGCTGGCGGAGGCAGGGATCAGCCAGCGATCGCCATGAACGGCTTTCATCTCCCGTTCTACGAAGGGATAGAGTCCTTGGTGGAGTAGATTGAGGGCGCGTCCGACGCGTTCGTGGTTGCTAATGGCCATAGGATAGAGAGACTCCAGCTTAGTTAGGACAAGGAATAAAGCCCATTTGTGAAAAGTGATGATCGAACGTAAATACCTCTGTAATGCGGTGCTGTTTCATAACCACGTAGGATGTACAATCCGTAAATGACCTAGTGTAAAGATAGCGATCGTGGTTGATGGATGGGTTTTCGAGTTTGCCTTCAACCGCATCATCACCAAGGGTTTGCCACACTTCCCAAGCTTCTGGATCAATATCTTCTTCTTCCGTAGTTGCGGCAGGCGATGGCTCTGAAGATTCGACTTGGGGTAGCAGTCGATTTAGTCGCTCGATGAGTAGAGGCTGTTCAGCTTTGGGTAAAGCTTGTACCACCTGAATAATGGACTCAACTAATTGAGTATTCATAGATAATGCTCCGGTTTACAGGGTTGAGCGGATTTTTTGGCGGAAGGCGCGTAGGGCAGGGCTGCGACCGATCGCTCGACTTTGCTCTAAGACTTCTGATACCCAGACCAGAATCGGCAGATCAGGAAAGGTTGGGCTAGTAGCAGAATGTTGATATTGCCCGGATCGCAGGACGTAGATCTTTAACTCAGTATCCTCATAGACCCAGAGTTCGGGAACACCTAAGCGGGTGTAGGCATCGATCTGGGTTTTGGAGGTGACATCAACCTCAATAGCCAGATCCGGCGGTGGATCAATCGATAAATCTAGCCGATCCTTGCCAATCATCGTCGCGTGGTTTTGGATATAGAAGCATTCATCCGGTTCAATCCCATAGTTCATTTCTTGCCGCTTGAAGGTGGTCGAGCCAAAACATTCGCAGTCAATTTCCAATTCGTCTAGAAGGATTTTGACAATATCGCCAAGAATGGATTTCTCTCGCTCATGTTTGGGTAGTGGCATTCGGATTTCCAAAATTCCGTCGCTGTAGGCAATGCGGCTAGAGCGCTTTTCGCCTAGGTCATCGAGAATGGCTTCAAACGCTGACCAATCCAGATCTTGGATCAGGAGGCGCTGACCCGGTGGAACCGTGAGTTGTCGGAGTTGTAATGTCACCATCGTCTGAGTAAGTAGGAATTGGAAATTCTTCGTGTTCTTCGTGCCTTTGTGGTTTTTCCCTAATTCCAGATCAGCGTCAAATCCATCACAAAGTTGGGCAGCACGGGGTCGCCAGGGAGGCTAGCTGGACGCTCCCAGACTTGCACTAATTCCCCCGGACGATAGACATAAACGTGCTGAAGTTCTGGATCAATCAACCAACCCAATTGAGCGCCATTGTCGATATATTCTTGCAGTTTGGCTTGCAGCGGGGCGAGGTCATCACTGGGAGATTTGAGTTCTAGGACAAAATCAGGACAGATGGGGGCAAATTTCTGGCGCTGCGCTGGGGTGAGGGCATCCCAGCGGGCCTTGGCAATCCAAGCAGCATCAGGAGAGCGGATAGCCCCATTGGGGAGGGTAAAGCCTGCGGAGGAGTCGAACACAATTCCTAATTGCCTCTGTCGATTCCACTGCCAGAGTTGACCGAGCAGATCGGCATTACGATATCCACTTTCACTTCCAGCAGGGGACATGGCGATCAGTTCTCCTTGGGCGGTGCGTTCCAGTCGCAGGTCAGGGTTCTGCTGGCAGAGTTGCTCAAAGACGTCATCGGTTAGGGTGAGGGTAGGTCGGAGGTTGAGGGCAATCATGGGCGTCTCCTTAAGGGAACTCTTTGTGTTCTTTGTGTCTTCGTGGTTTGTTTTCACCACAGAGGCACAGAGGGCACAAAGGTTAAAGCAGGCGGGTTTGGATGGGGTTGTTGGGTTTTACCTCCGATGCTAACCGACTGATTTCGGGCCAGGCGATGACGAGGCTGTTATAGGCGATCGCCTCCTGTGTCCAGCCTCTCCGGTCGCACAGGCTATAGAGCCGATAGGCGAGGTCGCGGGCAATTTCGCCCCGGTTGCCCAGGTTGGCCAGTAGTTCGGCGGCACCCGTTTCGCCCTGGGTTTCGAGTTGATGGATGAGATACTGGGCGATTTCCCAGTCGGGTGTGCGGTTGTCGCTGTTGGGATTCCAGTCTGACTTGAGTTCGCTGCGTTTGAGCAGGCGCACTTTGCCGCCCTTGGCTTCTAGGATGCCCGCTTCGACCATGCCCTGAACACTGGTATTTTTGGCTTTGCTGAGGGTTTCGGCATCGCCATACTGCCCTGGCTCGAACTGGTGCTGCTCAAACCAGGTGAGTGCCCAACGGGTGTCGCTGTCGAATTCACCTTCTTGCTCGGTGAGGTATTCGTCGAGGAGTTGGTTGATCAGTTGCAGGGCGGTGCGGACGCGCATGGGGGTGCCATCGTTTTCCAGGACGGCGGCATATTGGGAGTAGATGGCCATGCCCGGTCCGATGCTGGCTTGGGCAAGATCGACGGGGGCAATGTTGCCTTGCTGGAGGGTTTTGAGTGCTCTAGGAAGGTCACGTTTGAGTTCGGTGAGGAATTGGCGACGGGTGATTTTGGGGGCGTTGGTGGAGCGGGGGCGGCAGACAAGGACGATGGAGGAGGCGAGGGCGTTGGACGCTTGGCCGCGCATTCGGTTAGCAAGTTCAGTACGCAGAGGCCAGGTGCCATCAATGCTGAAGTTTGACTGGATTAAGCCTTCTAGAATAGTTTCCCAGCCCGTTGAAGCTCTGCCCTCACCCCTAGCCCCTCTCCCAGAGCGGGAGAGGGGAACCGGAGCATTGTCTACATCCTCTTCTCCCCCTCGCCCATTTTGGGAGAGGGGGTCGGGGGGTGAGGGGTCTTCTTCCGTTTGCTTCAGGGCGTAATAAACCGTGACAGGGTAATCGTCATGGCTGAGTTGGTTTGCGCGATGGAAAACTTTGATCAGGCTGGCTTCAAAAAACTCTTTGGCTTTATCCTTGCTGCCATGTCGGAAATGATCGGCCACCATTTCCTGAGCTTTGGGAACTAGAACCGTGTTGAAAATGTTGGGATCAATAGAGCCAAGGGAGCGACGCAACCAAACGTAGAAGAAGTCGGAAAGGTCTGCATAGGGCACTGCGTCGTAGTAGGGCGGATC
>NZ_JBRCAD010000155.1:0-5810 GCF_053493415.1 Trichothermofontia sp.
GAAGCGTTTAGCTAGCCGACAGATCTATGAGGAAATTAAGGATATGACTCTCCAAGAGGAAATAGCTTATTGGCAGGGAGTAAGGAACACGGCGCTCAAGTTGATAGAGAAAGAAACATTACAAGGTTCCCCACCCGTAGAGGCTTCCTAGTTCTGCGATTAGGATAGTGATCCTAGAGATGCTTATTCATGAGCTAGCGATCGCGATCGCTGCCAAACTCTCTAGAGAGCAGCCTTGAGCTGGACTCAGGTTATCTAAGCTGGCCTTTAGGGCTAGGGTTGAGCAAGATTGTCAATGTATCCTCTGCCTGAGGCTCCCACTATCAAGTACAAGAGGATATACGCATTTTTTTGAAAATCGCTGCGTATGCATAACAATATCCGTAATTATTCGTAGATTTTTCCTCATGCTAGTGGGCTTACTTATCTTTAGTAGCTCCATAACTAAGGATAAGGAAAGCATGGACAGCCAGGGACATAGGGACGGCAAGGACCGCGTCACAAAGACGGCTTCTACTGCTGGCACAGCAGCTAGTGTTGCAGTTACTGGTGCAGCAGCAGCAAGTGCAGTAACTACGGCAACAGGTTTGACTGTAGCGGCAACGTCAGGCGCTGGTATCACTTCTGGTCTTGCTGCCGCAGGTGGTGTAATTGGTGGGGGTATGGCCGCAGGTCCAGCCGTCCTCGCTGCGGGGCCAGCATTCGCTGGGGCTAAGATTATTAACAATACCCTCTTTAAAGATGAAGCAGGTTTAGAGGTAGAAGAACGTGATGCTCGCGCAGCAGCACGAACAGCTACAGGCATTGGTGCTGCTGTTGGTGTTGCAGGAGCGGGGGCGGCAACCGTAGCTGGCGGTGCATCTGGTGCTGCAATTATGGGTACTTTAGCTACTATCGGTAGTGCAGTTGGTGGGGGTGCCCTCGCGGGTACTGCGGTAGTGGCCTTGGCTCCTGTTGCTGCTGCCGGAGCCATTGGATATGGGGTTTACAAGCTTTTTGGTGGCAAGCGGAAACGTAAATAGCAGCAGAAAGCCCCTACGTTTACTGTAGGGGCAGAGAGTTTTGCCTAGACCAGACCGTAGGAGCGGAGAGTTTTACTTATCTAACCAAATCATTAAGCTTTTATCTATATCTTGACTCTCATCGTTGCCTCCAATCAGTATCAGGGAGTCTACCCATATTAGATTGCAGTACGACAGGCTTAAGCCATATTGCTGGGGCGTAATACTCTGACTTTTTGCCTATACGCAACCCAAGAAAGAAGTTTGTTGCTAAACCACCGCCGCCAACTCTGGCAACGCCCCCTGAATCTTACTAAACCAATCCAATAAATTCTCCAACTGCTGATTCGCGCTGAGCACCACACCCCCCGCCTTGACCGCTTCCTGAAAGAGTAACGGCACGATCGCGCTTGCCGCCAACGTTAACGGTTCCATAGTCATTTCGCCTCTACGATGATTGTCTAACTGATCTCTGTAACTTCCTTTTCCCTATCCCACAATGGCCAACTCCGGCAACGCCCCCTGCATCTTACTCAACCAATCCAATAAATTCTCCAACTGCTGATTTGCGCTGAGCACCCCCAGGCCCCGCACCGTCACCTTACTGGGACTGTAGACAAAACGACCCTGGAGATGATTCGGTAAATTGTCCTTCAGTAACTTCCAGGCCGGTTCCTCCATCGGCGTTTCCAACACCACATGTTGCTTCCCTTCCGGTTTAATCCGCGCAAAGCCCAACTTCTTCGCCACTTGTTTTAACTCCATCACCCGCAGCAATTGTTGTGCAGGTGTGGGAATTGGGCCATAGCGATCGTTCCATTCCGCCGCAATTTGGGTTAACTCCTCCCGCGAAACCGCTGCCGCTACCCGCCGATAAGCACTCATCTTTTGATCCAAATCGGGAATATAATCCGTCGGAATAAACGCCGTTAGATTCAGATCAATTTGCGTATCATCCACCGTCGGAATCTTCTGACCGCGAATCTCCGCGATCGCCTCTTCCAACATCTCCATATACAGATCAAACCCAATCACTTCCATCTGACCTGACTGTTCCGCCCCCAGCAGATTACCGACCCCACGAATTTCCATATCCCGCATCGCCAACTGATAGCCAGACCCTAGCTGGGTAAACTCCTGAAGCGCCCGTAACCGCTGCCGCGCTGCATCCGAAAGGGTTTCCTGACGGGGATAAAATAACCAGGCATGGGCTTGAATTCCGGCCCGTCCCACACGACCGCGCAATTGATACAATTGCGACAACCCAAACCGCTGGGAATCCTCTACCAAAATCGTGTTTACACGGGGAATATCCAACCCCGATTCAATAATCGTTGTACAGACCAAAATATCGGCATCGCCATTACTAAACGTGAGCATCGTTGCCTCTAATTCCCCTTCCGGCATTTGCCCGTGGGCAATGGCAATGCGTACCCCCGGCAACATTTCCCGTAACTTCGCACTGCGCTCCTCAATTCCCTCTACTCGTGGCACTACATAGAAAACCTGACCGCCGCGATCGAGTTCCTGACGAATCGCCGATCGCACCACTTCCGCATCATAGGCCGCCAAGTGAGTTTTAATCGGTCGCCGCGAGGGGGGAGGCGTCGTAATCAAACTCATCTCACGAATCCCAGAAAGGGCCATGTAGAGTGTGCGGGGAATCGGCGTCGCGCTGAGGGTGAGGACATCCACCTGGGTTTTTAGGGTTTTAATCTTTTCCTTTTGATTCACCCCAAACCGCTGCTCCTCATCCACCACGAGCAGACCCAAATCGCGAATTTTAACCCCTTTACCTAATAGTTGATGGGTGCCAACTACCACATCGAGTTCCCCTGTCGCCAGCCGCCGCAAAATATCCTTACGTTCCTCCGCCGTGCGAAACCGATTGAGCAAGCCCACCTGGATCGGATAGGGGGCAAACCGTTCCTTGAGTGTGTGGTAATGCTGTTGCGTTAAAATTGTTGTGGGAGCCAAGAGAGCCACTTGTTTTCCCGCCGTAACTGCTTTGAAAATTGCCCGCACTGCCACTTCGGTTTTCCCAAAACCGACATCACCACAAACCAGCCGATCCATTGGCCGCTCACTTTCCATATCACGCTTGATGTCCTGGATAGCCTTCAGTTGATCGGGGGTGGGTTGGTAGGGGAACGAGTCTTCCAATTCCTCTTGCCAGGGTGTGTCACTGGGAAACGCAAACCCCTTTTGTTGCGATCGCTGGGCGTATAACTGGAGCAAATCCACGGCCAATTTCTTGACCGATTTGCGGACCTTGCTCTTGGTTTTCTCCCAGGCTTTGCTGGACATTTTGTTCAGTTCCGGGGGCCGATCGCCGATCCGTCGAAAGCGCGATAGGGACCCCAATTGATCCGCCGCGACGCGCAGCAAACCATCGGCATATTGCAGCACCAGATAATCACGGGTTTCGCGATCGAGAGTCAAACTTTCTAGCTTGATAAAGCGACCAATCCCATGCTGGCGGTGAACCACATAATCCCCCGGTTGCAGCTTGTTGGGATCAACCTGTTTTGAGGTGGCCTGACGCCGCTTACGCACATAGCTGGGGGTGGCCAGGGAATGTTGCCCAAAAAATTCGCGATCGGTAATAATGACTAACCGAAAAGTTGGCAAAATAAAGCCTTCTAATTCGGCGAGGCCGGAATACTTAAGGGCCACAGGAACGTGTTGAATTTGGAGTTTCTCAATAGCAGGATAATCGCGAGGGTTGGGAATAAATTGGGCGGGACAATCATGCTCCTGTAACAGGGCTACCGATCGCGACGGTTGGGCCGAAATCAGCCAGACCCCAAAGCCGCGATCGCGTTCCTGACGCACCATTTCCGCTAGTTTGCCAAACTGGTGAGGGGTAATGGGGACAGGCCGACTGGCCAAGTTCAAGGTATAGGGTGCGGTAGTATTGCCATCTTCAGCGATTTCGGAGAGATCGAGACGTTCAAACCGGGCTAAATCTTCTAGGCAATTTGCAAACGATCGATGCAGCGCCGGCATTTCTAGATTGCCTTGATCCTGAATCGTTACCAGCACCTCCTGATAATGTTCTTCGGTTTGTTGAAACCAGCGATCGCTGTGTGCCCGACACTGTTCCGGTTCATCCAATGCAACCAGCGTATTCGCAGGCAAATAGTCTAATAGGGATGCTGGTTGCGGAAACGCCAATCCCAAATGGCGATAAATACCTGTAGGGGTAGGTTTTTCAGGATCAATGGCTGCATAGCGATCAATTTGATTAAACTCGCCCTCGCCCAGCACCTCATCAATCATGGGGCTAAAACTGGTTGGGGTGAGCAAGACTTGGGGGATATCATCGAGCGATCGCTGCACCGCTGGATCGAATTCGCGAATCTTATCCAGTTCATCGCCAAACCATTCCAACCGCACGGGCAGTTCGGCGGAGACGGGGAAAATGTCAACAATATCGCCGCGCCGACTCCACTGGCCTTCGGTTTCGACTAGGGGTACGCGCTCATAGCCCAAACGGGTGAGGGTATCACCAAGAGTTTTCAGGTCAAGTTCTTGGCCGCGTTGCAGGTGGAGGCAGTGCTGGGCAAAGGGGACGACGGGGGGCAGGAGGGTTTGCAGGGCGCGTTCGGTGGTGACGATCGCCTTGGGGGGGGTCGCCTCTGGGTTAGCGTGGGCCTGCACTAGGTCGGCGAGGACTTGCAGTTGGCCCCAGGTGAGTTCGCCTTCGGGGTCAAAGCTTTCGTAGGGAGAGGCTTCGGAGGTCGGGTAAAAGTGGACGGTGGCCCAGTTCATGGCTTCGAGTTGGGCGGCCCAGCGTCCGGCTTCTTCGAGGGTGGCGGTAATGACCAAGAGCGATCGTTCTTGTGCTTGGGCGATCGCGGCGGTGACCAATCCTTTGGCAAGGCGGGAGGCCCCGGTGAGGCGGAGGTGGCGATGGGTGGCGAGTTTACCGAGGAGGTCCTGGGTAAGGGGCGATCGGCTGAGTCCCCGGACGATGGCTGAAAAGGTCATGACGGCGATCTATCTAGTCAAGGGTCGGTCCGCAGCAGGGCTGCTCTTCCTAGGGTACTGCAAGGGTTGATTTGTGGTAAAATAATCTGAAGATAGAAGTGCCTTAAAGAATTTTTCTCGCGAAGAAAAGAGGTAAAAAAACAAATTTTCTAAGTTTTTCTCTTGACTATAGCAAACTTAAATTTTGCCAATTTTATTAAATACAGGCATCTAATGCTTCACTAGCCTGCTAGGAAGGGAACCTACTAATATGCAGAAGAAAAGATTTATTTACTGGCAGTCTGAGAATATGTGGATAGGATACCTTGAAGAATATCCTGACTACTGGACTCAAGGCGAGACTGAAGTTGAGCTACGGGAAAATCTCATTGATCTTCATAAAGACTTAACGAGTGGAGTTATCCCTTCTGTTCGGAGAGTAGCTGAGCTTGAAGTATCGTGAAACGCCGAGATCTCATAAGAAGACTTGATGAAATGGGATGCATCTTTATCCGTCATGGTGGCAAACATGACTGGTATCAAAACCCCCGAACTAAAATCTCCCAACCCATTCCCCGTCACCGAGAAATCAAAGAACAGCTTGCCCTGCACATTATAAAAATGCTTAGTGACAGTTAGGATTACAAGCGCGAAGGAAGAGGAGCAAGTTATGAATCGGTATAGCATGATGATTCAACGCAGAAGTGTTGAATCCAGATATAAAACTTTACACTTGAGGGTGCGAGAGTCATACAAGCGTTTCTGGAAGCAAATCGTAGCTCCAATGGACGAGCGAACAGCGACGGCTGAGTTCTAGTTGCAAATAGCGAAACTTGT
>NZ_JBRCAD010000156.1:0-16576 GCF_053493415.1 Trichothermofontia sp.
AGTTTCGCTATTTGCAACTAGAACTCAGCCGTCGCTGTTCGCTCGTCCATTGGAGCTACGATTTGCTTCCAGAAACGCTTGTATGACTCTCGCACCCTCAAGTGTAAAGTTTTATATCTGGATTCAACACTTCTGGGTAAAACCTGATGAAACAGCCGTCAATTTCAGGGACTATGTTAGGCAGCGCTACAATCACTGACGCAACTTGTCTATCGTACCGTCATAACTGCCTCAATCACCATCCGGACACTCAACGCCCGCTTCACCTCACGAAGTCTGTGCGGGCACTCCCTCCAGCAGCGCCCCGATCGATCGCCCCACCGAAAACCTCTAAAGCTGCTCAGGATCGGTTCCCAACGCTCGTAATTTGGGAAATGCCCAAATAGTTGAGCAAAGCAATACCCTTCATGCGTCGCTCCAAAAACTGGTTAGCGGACGGTTGTGTTCTGTTGTAACCATTCTACGAGTGCCTCGCGCCCTAGCTTGCCTGATGCGATGGCTAACACCACACGCTCTTGCTCATCCACAGGGGCATTTATTTCCATCCCATTCAGGATAAGAAAAGTTTCCATCGCGGCATGCCCTGTGCGTTTGTTTCCATCTAAAAATGGATGATTCATGATAATAGAAAATCCTAATGCTGCTGCTTTATCAATCAAGCTTGGGTATAGATCTTCTCCACCAAACGTCATTCGCGGCTGAGCGATCGCTGACTCCAACAGCCCTACATCTCGGACACCCAATGCTCCACCGGATTGCTCAATGACCCTATGATGGAGTTCCAATACCTCGATTAACGTCAGAAAGCGCATTATGCCAACCGCCGATACAACTCAGCATTTTTTGTCAGCACATAATTGGCGGCATCAACAAACTCGCTCTTTTGAGAGTTGAGCCAATCCTCCAGACTTGCCTTCAGTAAAACTTCGAGCGCAATCCCATGAACAGTTGCTAAATCTTGCAATCTTTGAAATTGCGTGTCTGAAAGGTCAAGGGTAATAGAAGCCACAGCGATCGCTCTCCTACTGTTTCTGGCTCAAGTTTAGCATTTACCCTCAATGGGTAGCCTGGTTGTGCGCCTCTAACCCAGGAGTAAAGCCAGCTAAAAGTTGGCGTTAGCAGCGGGCAGCAACACTCAGCAGCATGGACCCCGGTAATGCCGACCCAACCAAGGCCAAGTCCCTACTAACGGCGTAAAGAAAGTTGAAGCGGGAGGGGATTCTGGCTGATAATGGTCACAACCTGCCCCTCTGAATTGGAAGCGTAACGAACTGTGACCGCACCTGTGACAGAACCCGGAAGCTATAAAGACACCGTTAACCTCCCCCAGACCGCCTTTGACATGCGGGCTAATGCCGTCAAGCGGGAGCCAGAGTTGCAACAATTCTGGGCGGAGACCCAAATTTACGAGCACCTGTCACAGAATAATCCGGGCGAGATTTTTGTCCTCCACGATGGCCCCCCCTACGCCAACGGCGCACTCCACATGGGCCATGCCCTGAACAAAATCCTCAAGGACATCATTAATAAATACCAACTGCTGCGGGGCCGCAAGGTGCGCTATGTCCCCGGTTGGGATTGTCATGGGCTACCGATCGAACTCAAGGTTCTCCAGGCCATGACCAGCACCGAACGCCAACAGGCCACGCCACTGGAACTGCGGCAACGGGCCAAAGCCTACGCCCTCGAACAGGTCGATGCCCAACGCCAGGGCTTCAAACGCTACGGCATTTGGGGCGACTGGGACCATCCCTACCTGACCCTGACCCCCGACTACGAAGCGGCGCAAATCGATGTCTTTGGCCAAATGGTCCTCAAGGGCTACATCTACCGGGGGCTGCGGCCCGTCCATTGGAGTCCCAGTTCCCGCACTGCCTTGGCCGAAGCCGAACTCGAATATCCCGAAGGCCACACCTCCCCCAGTATCTACGCTGCCTTCCCAATGGTGCGTCTGGCGGAGGCCGCTCAAGCCCTGCAACCCTTCCTGAGCAATCTAGGGGTGGGGATCTGGACCACAACGCCCTGGACCATTCCCGGCAATCTGGCGGTGGCGGTCAACCCGGATCTGACCTATGCCGTGGTTGAGGTAGGTGGGGAAAAACCGGCATTTAAGTACCTGCTGGTCGCGGCTGAACTCGTAGAACGTCTAGCGGCAACCTTGGGGGTAGATCTCACGGTTCAAACGACGATCGCGGGGAAAGATCTCGAACACTGCACCTATCGCCATCCGTTGTTCGATCGCGAAAGTCCTATCCTACTCGGCGGCGACTACATCACCACGGAATCCGGTACGGGCCTCGTCCACACGGCTCCAGGGCACGGTCAGGAAGACTTTGAGGTGGGCAAGCGCTATGGTCTCGATATTCTCTGTCCCGTTGATGAGGCTGGGAACTTTACCGAGGAAGCCGGTCCCTTTGCGGGGTTGAATGTCCTCAAGGATGCCAATCCTGCCGTCATTGTCGCGCTGGAGCAAGCCGGAGCACTCCTCAAGCAGGAACCCTACGTCCATAAATATCCCTACGATTGGCGCACCAAAAAACCGACGATCTTCCGGGCTACCGAGCAATGGTTCGCCTCGGTGCAGGGTTTCCGGCAGGCGGCACTAGACGCGATCGCCCAGGTACGCTGGATTCCCGCCCAGGGGGAAAACCGGATTACACCAATGGTGGCCGAGCGATCGGACTGGTGTATTTCCCGGCAGCGCAGTTGGGGCGTCCCTATCCCGGTGTTCTACGACGAAGAAACTAACGAGCCGCTGTTGAATCAAGAAACGATCGCCCATGTGCGGGCCATCATTGCCGAGCACGGTTCCGATGCGTGGTGGGAATTGCCGGTAGAAGCGTTACTGCCGGAACCCTACCGTAGCAACGGTCGCACCTACCGCAAGGGCACCGATACGATGGATGTCTGGTTTGACTCCGGTTCCTCCTGGGCCGCAGTCGCTAAACAACGGCCAGAGCTAACCTATCCAGTGGACCTGTACCTGGAAGGCTCGGATCAGCACCGGGGATGGTTCCAGTCGAGTTTGTTGACCAGTGTGGCGGTGAATGGTCACGCCCCCTATAAAACGGTGTTGACCCACGGGTTTGCTCTGGATGACCAGGGGCGCAAGATGAGCAAATCCCTGGGCAATATTATTGATCCGTTGATGATTATTGAAGGCGGGAAAAATCAAAAGCAAGATCCCCCCTATGGGGCCGATGTTCTGCGGTTATGGGTCTCATCGGTAGACTATTCCGCTGATGTCTTGATTGGGAAAACAATTCTCAAGCAATTGGCCGATGTCTACCGTAAGATTCGCAATACGGCCCGGTTCCTGTTGGGGAATTTGCATGATTTCAATCCGGCGACGGATGCGGTTCCCTATGCCAATTTGCCGGAACTCGATCGCTATATGTTGCATCGTATGACCGAAGTCTGCAACGATGTCACAGCGGCCTTTGATAGTTTCCAATTTTTCCGCTTCTTCCAAACGATCCAGAATTTCTGTGTCATCGATCTGTCCAATTTCTATCTGGATATTGCCAAGGATCGGCTCTATATCAGTGCAGCCAATAGTCCCCGCCGTCGTAGTTGCCAAACGGTGCTGGCGATCGCGGTGGAAAACCTCGCCAAGGCGATCGCGCCGGTCCTCTGTCACATGGCGGAGGATATCTGGCAGGCATTGCCCTACGAAACAGGCGTGCGATCGGTGTTTGAGTCGGGCTGGACGCATCTCGATCCCACCTGGCAACAACCGGATTTGGCTGCGACCTGGCAGCAATTGCGGCAAATTCGTACCGAGGTGAACAAGGTGCTGGAGCAGGCCCGTGCAGAAAAGGCGATCGGGTCTTCTCTAGAGGCCAAGGTGTTGCTCTATGTTCCGGATGCGTCCCTACGGCAGCAGTTGCAAGGGTTTAATCCCAGCGATACTTTGGCAGGAAATGGGGTCGATGCGTTGCGCTATTTGCTGATTGTCTCCCAGGTGGAACTGGTGGATGCGCTGACGGCGATCGAGGCAGAACAGTATCGTCTCGCCTCGGACATTGCTGGCATTGCTGTCGTTAAGGCCGATGGGGAGAAGTGCGATCGCTGCTGGAATTATTCCACCCAGGTGGGCCAATCGGCGGCACATCCCTTGCTGTGTGAACGCTGTATTCCGGCGTTAGCCGGGGAATTTTAAGGCTTTAAAGCTACAAAACTCAATACCAGTAAGGGTTTGGTTGGGTTGCACTGCATTTGACCCAACCTCTGCTCTGCCTGGGGGCAACGAGCTTGAGTGATGTGACATGAGTATTTTCGCTGCTGAGCAGCCAGAGCCAGTCAGGGGGTGATGGCAGGTGGGAGCGCTATAGAAGCATTTGGGCAATAAGGCCCGCAATAGCTACGGTTTCTGATAATTCGGGCTATCCTGAGATACTTTTGTTGCAAATATTCTTACTTAAGGCAAGATTATTGACGCAAGAGATAATTATTGCTACAATTCCAAACTAGAGACAAGTCTAAGTTAGAAAATTGCGATTTTATTAGTCATCTTTTTGTTCTTTCTTAAATCAACCTCCCTACCACTAAGTGGGAGTTTGGTCTCACTATAGAGAGGGAGAGAAGTCTCATTTTTATATTTTTCTAGGAGGCGAACCTAATGGCTGTGATTGTTGTTGACCAAAGTGAAGGTTGGGGAACGAATGAGAGCGATCGGATTTATGGTATGGATATTTCCCAACGCATCTATGGCCTAGATGGCGATGATGTCATCCTTGGTGCTGGTGGCAACGATTACCTGGTTGGCAACAAAGGGAGCGATGGCCTTTGGGGGGGTGCCGGTGCAGATACTCTTAGAGGAGGTAAAGACCGCGACTATCTCTATGGTGAGTCTGAGAATGATTGGTTGTTTGGCGACAATGACAACGACGATCTAAATGGTGACAATGGTGATGATATCCTCTACGGGGGGAAAGGCAATGACGAGCTTTGGGGAGGCTATGGTAATGACACCTTATCGGGCGATAAGGGGAATGACTATCTCGTTGGCGGAGGTGGGGCTGATGTTTTTGTCTTTGGAGCGGGTAGAGGGTTGGATATCGCCAGTGATTTTGAAGGTGGCATCGATAAGGTTGGACTAGCCAATGGCTTGAGTTTCTCCGATCTGGAAATCCGCAGATTACCAGCAATGGTGGGAAGTATACAGATACCTGGCTGGGCTTCCTGGTTAGGGCCTTCTACGGGAGATATAGAACTCAAGATTAGAGCCACAGGTGAGATTATAGGCTATCTCGACGGCAATAAGGTTTCTGCCATCGGTCCAGAGGATTTTATTAGCATCTAAGCTCACTATCTAAGCAAGTTCTCCTAGAGAAAAAACGATGTTGTCCTTTGGTGAGATTTAATCGCCCCAGAAATAGAGGCCCAAGGCAAGGGTTAATACAATGATGATGGCGACGGCCATAACTTGCAGGGTGGGCATGATCCAGTCGGGGGGCTGTTGCAGGAGGAGCGGAGCGGTAATCATGGGCTTCGGTTCACTTATGGTTGGGGGTACAGCTATGTTCTCAGACTCTACGCGATCGCAGGATTCTGTCAAGCTCAGGGCGATGCTCCTGCGGAGAGGCTATGCAAACGTCGGATAATTGATTTCTGCGGCGGCGAGCAACTCTGGCCTCGCCGCCCAGGGCACCAAGGCTGAGAGGCAGGAAGGTAATTTTCATAGCATCGTCTCACCGACTGGTTAGGCTACAGTAGCGAAGCTGTCTTGGTCGCCGAGATTGTGAGCGTTGCGATGAATCGGATTTTATATCGGGGGATGGCGCTGATCGGTGCCGTGGGCTTTATCGCCCTCATGATTCTGTTGGTGGGGGCTTCGCCGTGGCAGGTGGGCGCGAGCCTTGTGTTGGGAGCCTTTGGGACACCGGATCAGTTCGCACGGGTGCTGGCCACGTTAGCCCCCCTGTTGCTCTGCGCCAGTGGTCTGGTGCTTACCTTCACGGCGGGGTTGTATAACCTGGGCATCGAGGGACAGGTGATGGTGGGCGCGATCGCAACCACGGGACTACTTCGACTCCTGGCCCCCGTTCTCCCCGCAAGTTTAGTCCTGTTTCTCGGCATTCTTGGGGGCGCGATCGGGGGGGCTTTGTGGGGGGTGTTCACAGGCTGGCTGAATGTATTTGGCAAGGTGAACGAAATTTTCGCCGGACTGGGGTTAAACTTTGTGGCCCAGGGATTAGCCCTGTACCTCATCTTTGGCCCCTGGAAGCGACCGGGGGTGGCATCCATGAGTGGGACTGAGCTATTTGAACCCTCCCTGTGGTTGGGCACGATCGGCAAGACGGAAGCTAGCCCCGTTGCCCTCATACTGGGTGCGCTAGCCTTAATCATGACTTGGCTGGTGATGCGCAGTACCTACCTGGGACTCCGCCTACGGGCGGTGGGTCAAAACCCCCAGGCGGCCTATATTTTGGGGATTCCGGCCACAACACAATTACTCAGCGCCTTTGCCCTCTGTGGTGCCCTAGCCGGGTTGGCGGGGGCGCTCCAGGTAACGGCAGTCTTCCATCGACTGATTCCCAATATTTCCAGCGGGTTGGGGTTCCTGGCCCTGTTGATTGTGTTGCTTACAGGATCGAGTGTTCTGTGGATTTTGCCCGTCGCCTTTTTCTTCAGCGCCCTCAATATTGGCAGCTTGCAACTGCCCCTGTCGCTCCAACTAGAGTCCTCCCTCTCCGGCGTGATTCAGGGCACCGTCGTCCTCCTCGCCCTCCTCGGTCGCGGCTGGGATCAACGCCGACGCCCAACTTCCTAATCCTTTGCGTCCCTTCGTGTTCTTGGTGCCTTAGTGGTTAATTTCACCCAGAGCGCACCGAGTACACAGAAGGAGGAAACCGAATCTTGCTAGCATGGAAAATGCTGTTTTTAATTCCCTGTGCTTGTGACTGTTCGCGTTCGTATCGCCCCTAGCCCCACTGGCAATCTTCACATCGGCACCGCCCGGACTGCCGTCTTCAATTGGCTGTTTGCCCGCCACCACGGGGGCCAGTTTATCCTGCGGATTGAGGATACAGACCTAGAGCGATCGCGGCCCGAATACACACAAAATATCCTGGATGGCCTCACCTGGCTAGGCTTGACCTGGGATGAAGGTCCCTTCTTCCAGTCGAAACGCTTGGATCTTTACGAGCAGGCGGTGCGCCAACTCCTAGATCAGGGCCTAGCCTACTACTGCTATTGCACGGAAGACGAACTGGAGGCGATGCGATCGGCCCAAAAGGCACGGGGGGAAGCACCGCGCTATGATAACCGCCACCGGAATTTGACGCCAGAGCAACAGGCAGCGTTTGCGGCAGAAGGACGGCGACCCGTGGTGCGCTTCAAGATTGACGACGATCGCACGATTAGCTGGACGGATCTGGTCCGGGGGACGGTGACCTGGCAGGGGAGCGATCTAGGCGGCGATATGGTGATTGCCCGTCGGGCACCCGTGGGGGAGATTGGCCAACCGCTCTATAACTTTGTGGTGGTGGTGGATGACATTAATATGGGGATGACCCACATCATTCGCGGCGAGGATCACATTGCCAATACAGCCAAACAAATCCTGCTCTACGAAGCCTTGGGGGCTGCCGTACCCCAATTTGGCCACACGCCGCTGATCCTGAACCAAGCGGGCCAAAAGCTCTCGAAGCGGGATGGGGTGACTTCCATTTCCGACTTCCGGACAATGGGCTACCTGCCCCAGGCATTGGTGAACTATATGACCCTGTTGGGCTGGTCGCCGCCAGACTCGACCCAGGAACGCTTTACCCTGGCGGAGGCGGCTGCGGTGTTTGGCTTCGATCGCGTGAATCGGGCGGGGGCCAAGTTTGACTGGGATAAGCTCAATTGGCTGAATGGGCAATATCTCCACGATCTGCCGGTCCCGGAGTTGACGGATTTGCTGATTCCCTATTGGCAAGGGGCGGGGTATCCGTTTGATCCAGTGGGCGATCGCACCTGGTTAGAAAGTCTGGCGGCGTTGCTGGGGCCAAGCCTGAGTCGGTTGGATGAGGCGGTGGCAATGGGTCAGTTTTTCTTTAGTGAAGCCGTAACGCTGGATGAGGAAGCGCAGCAGCAGCTACAGCAGGAGGGTGCCCAGGCGATGCTAACGGAGATTCTGGCAAGTCTGGCGACGGTGACCCTAGAGGCGGAGGCGGTGGCAAGTCTGCTGAAGCAGGTGACGAAATCGACGGGGTTGAAGCGGGGGATGGTGATGCGGACGCTGCGGGCGGCATTGACGGGGGCAGTGCATGGGCCGGATCTGACCCAATCCTGGTTGTTGCTCCACCAGCGGGGAACAGATAGGCCTCGTTTGCAAGCGGCGTTAGCGGTGACCCAACCCTCCTGATCCTAATCCGGAGGGTCCCGCATCAGCCCAAAATTCGGCTCTGGGTACAATCCATGTCCAGCATTTATGACAATATCGAGCAACCCATCCTGCCTGAGTTGCAGCATTACCTGAAGCAAGCCTACCGGGCTGATTTCTGTGTGGGTTATTTTAACTTGCGGGGATGGCGACAAATTGATGCCGATATTGAGCAATTTACGGGTGGCGAAGGTCAGGCTTGTCGATTGCTGGTGGGGATGTACCGTTTGCCAAAGGAGGAATTACGGCAGTCGTTGGCGATTGGTGTAGAACCGGAACGCATCGATCAAGGGCAAGCGCTGCGGCTACAAACCCTGATGGCGCAGGAGTTTCGGCAGCAATTGACCTATGGTGCGCCCAGTGTTGCCGATGAGGAGGGGTTGCAGCGATTGCGATCGCAACTCCTCGCCCAGAAACTCCAGGTCAAGCTATTTTTGCGGCATCCCCTCCATGCCAAGCTGTATCTGATTTACCGCCACGATCGCGCTACGCCCATTATTAGCTATGTGGGCAGTAGCAATTTGACCCTTTCGGGACTGCGATCGCAGGGTGAACTCAATGTGGAAGTGGTGGATCGGGATGATACGAGTAAGCTGGAGCAGTGGTTTGCAGATCGCTGGCACGATCGCTTTTGCTTAGATATTACGGAGCAATTAGCCGAAATTATTGATGAAAGTTGGGCGGGGCGATCGCTCAAGCCCTATTTTGTCTATCTAAAAATGGCATATCACCTGTCCCAGGAAGCGCGGGATGGGTTGAGTCAGTATCGTGCTCCGGCCAGTTTTGGGTTGTTGCCGTTTCAGGAAGCGGCGGTGCAGATTGCGGCGCACCATGTCAGCAAACGCAATGGCGTGGTCATTGGGGATGTCGTGGGCTTGGGTAAAACCCTGGTGGGAACGGCGATCGCCCATCTTTGCGAGGAAGACTACGGCACCAGCACGCTGATTATCTGCCCCAAGAATTTGGAAAAAATGTGGCAGGATTACGTCGATCGCTACGGCTTGCGCGGCAAGGTGGTTCCCATTAGCCGTGTGATTCAAGAATTGCCCAATGTGCCTGCCCGATTTCGGTTGGTACTCATTGATGAAAGTCACAACCTGCGCAACACAGAGGGTAAACGCTATCAAGCGATTAAAGACTACATTGAGCAAAGCGGCAGTCGGTGTATTTTGCTGACAGCAACCCCCTATAACAAGACCTATCTAGACTTGTCAGCACAACTGCGGTTATTTTTACGTCCCGATGCCGACTTAGGCATGAAGCCAGAAGCCTACATCCGCAGCCTTGGCGGTGAGATGCAGTTCCGCCGCAGGCACAGCGCTACCCCGGTGCGATCGCTGCTGGCCTTTGAGCATAGTCCAGAGCCGGAGGATTGGCAGCAGTTGATGAGTCGCTACATGGTGCGGCGGACACGCAGTTTTATCAAAAATACCTACGCGAAGAAGGAAGTAAAAAGTGAAAAGGTAAAAGGCAAAAGTGAGGAGCGGTTTTATTTGGAGTTTGCGGATGGGCGGCGATCGTATTTTCCGGTTCGTCGTCCCCGGACGGTGCGGTTTACGATTGGCGAACCCCAGAGTGATCCCTATGCCCGGTTGTATAGCGATCGCGTGGTGGACGTGATTAATGCGCTGAATTTGCCACGCTATGGATTAGGAAACTATGTTGATCAAGGCAAAAGTAAAAAGGTAAAAGTAAAAAGTGGGGAATCAGGAGAACTTTTGCCTTTTGACTTTTCACTTTTGCCTTTAACCAACGAGGAGCGCAAGATTCTAGAGAATTTGTCTCACGCGGGGCAGCGGTTAATGGGGTTCTGTCGCACGAATTTGTTTAAGCGATTGGAGAGTAGCGGGATTGCCTTTATCCAGTCGTTGGAGCGACATATTCTGCGCAATTATGTCTATCTCCACGCGATCGCCCACGATCTTCCCCTGCCGATTGGCACTCAGGATGCTTCATTACTGGACGAAGTAGGCAACGATGAAGACGAAGATTCGCTCTTGAGTCAGGACTGGGAAGAAGACCCTCATCCCCTAACCCCTTCTCCCAGGGAGGGAGAAGGGGAACCGGAAATTCAAAGTCCCTCTCCCTACTTGGGAGAGGGATTTAGGGTGAGGGTCAGTGAGGAGGGTTTCGCGCAACGAGCCGCAGAAATCTATCGCCTATACCAAGATCAATACCCGCGTCGATTTAAGTGGATTCGTGCCAATCTGTTTCGGCCAGAGTTGCAGCAGCATCTTCAGCAAGATGCCACGGCGTTGATCGGTATTTTGCAACTGGCAGGCAGTTGGAATCCATCGTCGGACGCGAAGCTAGGGGCACTGGTGGCGTTATTGCAGCAGCAACATCCGACGGATAAGGTGCTGATTTTTACCCAATTTGCCGATACGGCTCGGTATCTGGCAAGAGCGCTCGCAGACCAGGGCATTCAGCAGGTGGGCTTAGCAACGGGCCAATCGCCTGACCCGACGGCTCTGGTTTGGCGGTTTAGTCCTATCAGTAATGAAAAATCTATCCCAGCAGCGGAGCAGTTGCGGGTGTTGGTGGCGACGGATGTGTTGAGTGAGGGGCAAAACCTGCAAGATTGCGCCATCATTCTCAACTACGACTTGCCCTGGGCGATTATCCGCCTGATTCAGCGGGCGGGGCGGGTAGACCGAATTGGGCAGCAAGCGGAGGAGATTCTCTGCTATTCGTTTTTGCCTGCGGAGGGGGTGGAACGGTTAATCAATTTGCGGGGACGGTTGCGCGATCGCCTCAATGAAAATCAGGAAGTGGTGGGGACGGATGAAGCCTTTTTTGAGGATGAGCAGGCGCGGGAGGTGTTGCTGAATCTCTACAATGAGCGATCGGGGGTGCTGGATGAAGCGGATGAGGGCGATGTCGATTTGACCTCCGAAGCGTTGCAAATCTGGCAAAGTGCGATCGATGCCAACCCTGCCCTGAAAGGGATGATCGAAAAGTTGCCCGATGTCGTCTATTCCACGCGGGAGCATGAACCGACGGCAACTGATCCGGAGGGTGTGTTGGTGTATCTGCGCACCGACAGCGGCACTGATGCTTTGGCCTGGGTGGACAAGGACGGCAACAGCGTTACCCAGTCGCAGATGCGAATTCTCCGGATGGCCCGGTGTAGCCTGGATACACCCCCTTTGCCGCGTCATCCCCAGCACCATGAACTGGTGACTCGTGGTGCGGAACTGATCGCTGAGCAAACTAGGACGGTGGCAGGTACGCTGGGTAATAAGCGCAGTGCGGCGGCCCGGACGTATGACCGCCTGATGGCCTACACGCAACAGGTCCGTGAAACTACGCCTTTACTGGCAATGGGGAAGGAGTGGGAAAATCTGGAACGGGCGATCGAGGAAATTAACCAGTATCCGTTGAAGCAGAATGCGATCGCGCGTCTGAACCGAGAACTGAAGGCGGGTATCAGTGATGAGCAGTTGGCAAAACTGGTGACGTTTCTGCGGGAGCATGATGCGCTGTGTGTGATCAACCCAGAGGAACGACGGGATGGGGCACAGATTATTTGTTCGATGGGGGTTTTTGTGAAGTAAAAAGGAAAAAGTAAAAAGGAAAAAGTAAAAAGGGAGGTGGGAGATATGGCAATGCGGGTTAAGAAGAAGCATTTTTCCAGTTTTACCTATGCAGAGGCATTTAAGTATTTGGGTATTCAAGAGATTTTGCCTTGGTCGTTTACGGTGGAACCGATCGCACCTAGTGATTTTTTTCAAGAACATCTCCGCCGAATGCATGAGGTTTTTGATTTGCAAAGTGGAGAGGAGTCTAAAAAACTATTGATTGATGCAATTTGCCAGGAAGTTTTATGTCAATTTAGATATTTGAAAATCTGGAAAGCAGCTTCCCTATCGGATGAACAGACCACAGGTTATGTGGACTATCTACTAGCAAGACGACGCGCTTATTTTGAAACTCCACTTCTTTGTATTATAGAAGCTAAAAAAGATGATTTTGAACAAGGATTAGCTCAGTGTTTGCCAGGGATGAAGGCTTGCCAATACAACAACCAACAACTGGGGCAAGATCTGGATATTTATGGCATTGTCACCAATGGGGAGGGCTGGCAATTCTACAAGCTGACTGTGGATAATGTGGTGTATGGATCTGGTTTATATGCAACCGGAAATCTACCCCAAGTCTTGGGAATTCTACACTATGTTTTTCAACAATGCGAACAAAATTTACTAACAATTTTGGAGGGCTAGAGGGCAATTAGGTTGGTAATAAGTTGCTGAAGTCATGCTGTGTTTTGCTCAGGAGGAACTATGCTAAAAACTCAGAATTCAATCTCTCTAAGCGAACTATACGATCAGGATATTTTGTTGTGGTCAGAAGATATGGTTGCTAAGCTTAAGGCAGGGGACTTTGAGCATCTGGATATTGAGCATTTGATCGAAGAGGTAGAGGCGTTGGGGATCTCTCAGAAAAAGGAATTGATTAGTTGTTTAATTGTTTTACTAGAACATTTACTAAAACGGTTATATGTGAACTTGCCCAATGACTACAACGGATGGGAGCGAACAATTCGGACTCAGCGTTCAGAACTAGAGGTTTTATTAGATGCCGCACCGAGCTTAAGCAATCGATGGGAAATCAGCTTCGATAAGGCTTGGCAAATCGCGCTAAAAAATGTATGTAAAGAGTATCCGCAAGTTGCTTTTCCGACTGAATGGCTGTACGATCGCGCGATCGAGTCAATATTAAACAATGACTTTTGGCTGGAATCTAATGGGGAGAGTTAGTATGCCATCCAATCTCTATGAAACCGATTTTTATGCTTGGACTTTAGAGCAGTCAAAGTTGCTTAAGGAGGGAGATTTCGAGCATCTGGATATTCCTAATTTGGTGGAGGAAATTGAGTCTTTGGGGAAGCAGGAATGTCGAGAACTGGAAAATCGCTTAGGAGTTTTAATTGGGCACTTGTTGAAGTGGGACTATCAACCCGAACAGCGTAGCAAAAGCTGGCGAGTGACGATTCGAGGGCAACGACGAGAAATTTTGCAAATACTAGAAGAAAATCCTAGCCTAAAATCCTATTTGGCAGAGGCGATCGCTGATGCCTATGAGTCTGGCAAGGCTTTGGTTGTGTGTGAAACGCCCTTAGACTATGTTGATTTACCCGAAAGCTGCCCTTACACACCCGAACAACTCTTTGACCCTAACTTTCCTGCTGATTTGAATCCAATTAATTGAGGAACGACCAATGTCTGAAGCACTATTACAAAGAATTTCGCTCAATCCAGAGATCTGTCATGGAAAACCTTGCATTCGAGGATTGCGTTACCCAGTCGAGTTTTTGCTCGAATTGCTCAGTTCTGGAATGACCCATGAGGAAATTTTGACCGACTATGAAGACCTAGAAGAGGATGACATTCTAGCAGTCCTGCTGTTTGCTGCTCGCCTGAGTCAGGTTAAAAGTATTCATCGATTAGCCTCATGAAATTCCTTGTTGATGCCCAACTACCTCTAAGACTGGCTCGATTTCTACAATCCGCAGGCTATGACACTTTACATACCCGTGATTTACCTCAGCAGAATGCGACACCTGATGTATTTATTAACCAACTTTCTGTTCAAGACCAGCGCATTATCATCACGAAAGATGCTGATTTTGTTGAATCGTTCTTGCTGCAAAAACAGCCCTATAAGTTGCTTATTGTTACTACAGGGAATATTAAAAATGCTGAACTTGAGGTGCTATTCTCTCAAAATCTACAGCAGTTAATTACGCTATTTGAAACTCACAGTTATATTGAATTCAGCCGTTCTGGAATTATCGTTTATCAATAAACCTGCTACTACAATCTAAAATGTTCAACCGTCAACGCGCCCAAAAATATCTCCAACAGTTTGATTTTGAATCCCTATTCATTGAGGAATTGGGTTGGGATACGGTCGATCGCGTTACTCTACCCTTTGAGGTGGATGGCGAACCCTTTGATGTGGTGTCTATTGCTCAAAAACGCGGCTTCACGGTATTCAAGTGCATCACCCCAGCAATTCCCGACCGTCCGATTCGGGTGAAGCTCGATCGCCAACTGACGGACTACAGTAAATCGCACCTGTTGGTGTTTGGCGATGAGGGCAAGACGCAGCAGGAATGGTTGTGGCTTAAGCCACAAGTAAAAAGTAAAAAGGTAAAAGGCAAAAGTGCGGAGACGGTAACCTCGACGAGGGCGGTGCGATCGCATTCCTATAAGGTGAGCCAGAATCCAGAGGCGTTGCTGCAAAAGTTGGAGGCGTTGATTGTTGAGTTTAAGGAGGAGGAAAGTCTAACCCATGTAGACGTGATGCAAAAGGTGAAGCAGGGGTTTGATGTTGAGCAGGTTACGAAGCAGTTTTTCCAGGATTTTGAGGGACTGCATCAGAGTTTTTGTTTGGAGATTACGGGGATTGATTCGGAGAGCGATCGCCGCTGGTATGCCTCGGTTTTATTGAATCGCTTGATGTTTGTTTATTTTTTGCAACGGCGTTATTTCCTTGACAATGGTGATTCGCTGTATCTGCAAAATAAGCTGAAAGCTTGCCAGCAGCAGGGTGAATCCTTCTATGGATTTCTTAAAGATCTCTTCTTTGTGGGCTTTGCTGAGCCGGAGTATCAGCGTGATCCGGAGGTTCAAAGGCGACTTGGTAAAATTTGTTATCTCAATGGGGGGTTATTCCTTCGCCATCCTATTGAGCAAAAGTATCCAGAAATTCAAATTAGCGATCGCGCTTTTTCTCAAGTGTTGGATCTCTTTTCTCGCTATTCCTGGCATTTGGACGATCGCCCTGACAAAGACCCGATGGAGATCAACCCCGATGTGCTGGGGTATATCTTCGAGAAATATATCAACCAAAAGGAATTTGGTGCCTATTACACTCGCCCAGAGATTACGGAATATTTGTGCGATCGCACGATTAACAAGTTGATTAAGGCAAAAGTAAAAGGGCAAAAGGCAAAAGGGGAAGAGGCTGAAGAATTTTTGACTTTTGACTTTTCGCTGTTTACTTCAGAAGACTGCGATCGCCTCTTAAATGAAATTCTGCCGACGCTGGCGTTGCTTGATCCCGCTTGTGGGTCAGGTGCGTTTTTGGTGGCGGCAATGAAAACGCTGATTACCATCTATCAGCAGGTAGTCGCGCGGGCAAAGCAGTTATTAGAAAGCCCTCATCCCCTAGCCCCTTCTCCCCAGGGCGCAGGGGAACCGGAACTTCAAAGTCCCTCTCCTCACAGCGAAGGGGAACCGGAACTTCAAAGTCCCTCTCCCTGGGGAGAGGGATTTAGGGTGAGGGAAAGAATGGCTCATTGGTTGCAAGAAGCAGCTAAACATCCCTCGCTGGAGTATTACATCAAAAAACGCATTATCACCGATAACCTCTATGGGGTAGACATCATGGAGGAAGCGACCGAAATTGCCAAGTTGCGGTTATTTTTGGCATTGGTGGCTTCGGCTAAAACGGTGAATGATTTGGAACCGCTGCCCAATGTGGATTTCAATATTATGGCGGGTAATTCGCTGATTGGCTTCATTCGGGTGGATGCCGAAGGGTTCGATCGCCTTACTCCCCTCTCCCGCTTTGGGAGAGGGGCTGGGGGTGAGGGCATTTTGCAGGGGAACTTATTGCAACCTTTAGCCGCCTCAGCTTATCAACAAATTCTAGACGATAAAAACCAGAGCATTGCCCTCTACAAAAAACACGCTTTTCAACAGGCTGATCCGGAGTTACCCCAGGAAACCCGCTTGCTACAATTACGCGATCATATCGACCAACTCAATCGGGATTCCCAAGCCAAGCTGAACCAGCTATTATTGGATGAATTTAGTACAAAATTAGGGATTAAATATGAACAAGCCCAGCTAACAGGTAAGCCTCAAAAGCGGCTACTGACAATTGCCGATATCAACGCCCTAGAACCCTTTGACTGGGGGTATCACTTTGATGCGGTGTTTGCACGGGGTGGCTTTGATGCGATTATTACCAATCCGCCGTGGGAAGTCTTTAAGCCCAATGCACGAGAGTTTTTTCTCAAACATAATGAGCTTGTGAGAAAAAGCAAAATGGCAGAAGTGTTGAATCCAGATATAAAACTTTACACTTGAGGGTGCGAGAGTCATACAAGCGTTTCTGGAAGCAAATCGTAGCTCCAATGGACGAGCGAACAGCGACGGCTGAGTTCTAGTTGCAAATAGCGAAACTTGT
>NZ_JBRCAD010000157.1:0-30539 GCF_053493415.1 Trichothermofontia sp.
CCCCCAAGGCCCCTAACCCCACGGGCCAAGCCAGAGCCAACAAGACCCCCAACCCGGTTGCCACCGATTTGCCCCCACTAAAGCCTAACCAGATCGAACGGCTATGGCCCAATAAGGCTGCTAAGCCAGCCCCAACCACCCACCACGGCAACGGTAATACCTGGGGCAGTGTCAGGTTGTTGGCCATTGTCCCTAGGGCCTGTTGCACCCCTGACTGGGTGAACCACGGAATCAGGTAGATGGCCGCGACCCCCTTCAACACATCAACCATCAGCACCACGATCGCCGGTCCCTTGCCGAGGGTCCGTAGGACATTGGTAGCTCCCGTAGACCCCGATCCCTGGGTGCGGATATCGATCCCTTGCAGTAAATACCCCGCCAGATAACCCGTTGGCAGCGATCCCAAGAGGTAAGCAATCCCCCACAAGCCCACGGCCACAACCCAACCGCCCATAGCCGACTCTCCTGACTCTCGCGATACGCAGCATTCTCAGCATACCCGGTTTCCCCAGGGGGAGGCTGGCATGGCCTTTTTCTCTGTCACGTTTTTGAGCGTGCTTCACGCCCCAGCCAAGACGATCATCCCTAGCCGCTTCCTACCCAGCAGCAAGCATCAGGAGTAGCCATCACGCCATCCATCGTGAGTCAGCTTGAACGTCAGCCGTGGGGATCAACGCCATGATTCGCAATCAGGTTAAAAAGACCTTAAAACGGAATATCATCATCAACTGGTTCACCAGCGGGTTCAGCATAGGTGGGGGTCACAGCCGCCGGTGAAGACATGACGGGCGGCATCCCAGGCGCTTGGGCAACCGGCGTCTGACGGGGCGGACGGGCAGCCGGGCTAGGCGCTGGAACACCGCCCATGCCGATAGGCCCCGTAGCGGTGGGCATCCCCGTGGGCACCGCCGCCGCCGCCGGTGGATTAGCGACATGAACCGGATGAATGCGTTGCAGGGTCATCTCTGCCCGTTTCTCTTTAAAGCCTTCTAACTGCACCGTGTTCATGCCTAGGCGACCTTCCAGAATGACCTGATCTCCTTCCTGGTAGCGCTCCTGAACTTCCTGGGCCAGATTGCGCCAAGCAACGACCTTTAAGGTGGCGGGTGGATCTTCCGCACGCAGCCCCGGAAACTGGACCAACATTTCAGTCACTGGGATTTGGGTATCGGGCGTATAGCGTAACTGCGGGGGCCGAATAACTTCCGCCATCAGGACACAGTGGTTCATACCTGCCTCTAGTGGGAATGCACGCGACGGGCGAGCAGTTGTTCTTCCAGAGCAGCGATCCGATTGTAGGCTGCCGTTAACTGGGCGGTGAGCCGCTGGACTTGGACCTCTGTGGTCATGCTCAGATCCCCATTCTGGTTGTCAATCTGCACATAATCATTATCCACCAGAATATCCCGATGCTCCAGCTCCAGCGCATAGGGATGGTCAACATAGAGGGCGTGGTAGGTCGAGGGGGGGGGGACAGACTCAGGGATGGGCGCAGGCTCAGTCGCCCGCTGATGGTTACTGTCCACCGACGCCTCGGCAATCTGAGTGTGAATTTGGTCAACCAATTGATAGAGGGTGTCAATTTTGGCACTTAACGCCATCAATTGCTGAGTATAAACATCCATTGAACAACCTAACGAGTAACACATGCTTTCATACTACCCACCATACTAAGTAGGTTTTTTGAAATATCTAAATTTATTTATGAATCATTTAACTTTTACTAAAAAGTAATTCGGTTTACTCCCAAAATTGTACGTTTCATCACTTATCGACGCCTCATAACGCGCAACACCGAGGAAAAGATGCCGGATGCTCGACAGGATTTAGCGATCGGCTTAAGGTCGATTTAATTTGTCCATAGTAAAGAATGTGTCCATAGTAAAGAATGGGTAAAGAATGGCGGTCCTGCTGGCCTGCCGCTAATTTTTCTCTAGGAGAAAATCCATCTAGGAACGTCAATGTCATTGAGGCGGGCGACGAAACCGCCCGCCTCAACCCCTTATGATTGGGTGGGCACGGTTGGGGAAATGGGTATTTTTCGAGGTGCCCACTGGTGATTGAGATCACCCATAGCCGTCATGATTCCGGTAGCAACTAAGCGCATCGCGCTAATGCAGGGGATAGGGGAATATCTGCAAGCTAGCGATCGTTTGTGGCAATGATTCGGATGGCGGAATGGGGGCTTTGCTGTGATCTTGGTACGCATGATGTGGCGTAGCGCGGTGCGGACAAGTCCGCACCCGTTTGCTCCCAACACACCCGTCATTGGCTCAGAAATAAATGTTTCCTTAATAAGCTTTATGTTTAGCCACTGATCGCGTTGATCCCTGGACTTACTCGGCCATCTGTGGCGACGATGACCCTTGCTTGCGGCCCCCTCATTTGCGCCAACATGGAGCGGGTGACGCTACGGAGCAAACCCCTATGGTTACAAGAAACTTAGGCACTTTTCGGAAAGCACTTCAAAATCTTAACATTTCTTTACATTTTGCGGAACGCAGGACTCAATAGCCGATGGGGCAAGAATTTCTGTCGGTGGATAGATGCCCGATCGCCTGCCGCTGGGGGTAGGGTCCGACCGTACCCTGATCCCCAACCCGGAATGTTCGTGGTAATCTGTTGCAGTTTATGAAGCAAGAGCGAAGACGGAACGAGTATGAGTTGCCTCCAGCCCCCATACAATCTGGTACAGCTGGTGGAAAGTTCCCTCATGTCGTTCCTCGGAACGCGGATGAGTTGTCTGGGATGCCGCTCCGGTCAATCAAGGCTTGGCGGTTTACAGGCAAATGCCCTCATCCGCTTGTTCCCAAGTGTCCTTCACCGTGATTGGTATGAATCAAAACTTGAGGAGTGGCTTAGCAATTGCCCTCGTAACCACGATGTGCAGCACCCTTGGTGTGGCCTCTGTCAGCCGTGCCGTTGAGGTACCTCTGACCGACCCCGCTGCTGAGCCTAGTCTTTCAGGTACGGATTCGCCAGTGGCAAACCGTCCTGCACCCCCCCCGGCGACCCCGTCATCTGCTGTATCGGCTGCCTCCGTTAACCAACTGGCCGCCCGTCAGCCCGACACCCGGTCTCCGCATCTCGACGTGATCAAGGTTGGTGAACGCCAATCTCACCGGATCACCAGGGAAGATACCCTCGCGAAAGTTCAGGCCCATAGCTTCCAGGGGCGAACTGCCGCAACCTTATATATCCGGAACATTCCGGTTCTAACCTTTCTGGGCAATCCTGTGCCTGCCGCAGACGCGCCGAGCCAGGAAAAGCAGCCACCCCCTGACGCGGCCTCACTGGCCCCGCTTGACTCTAGTGATGCCCCTGCCATAAAAGTGGCTAGCCGTCAAGAAGCGGAAGTTGCTGCCACCACCAAAGCCCTAACGCCCGATCCGGTGGCTGATGAGTCCGATCCGGTTTGGCGGGCCGCTGCCGTTGCGGCCAAACTCAACCAGATCGATTACGAGGGCTTTGATGCTAGTCAAATTTCGGTGAAGTGGGCAAGCACTGCCCTTTCTGCCAACTTCCCCAACGATCGCTACCTTATTCAAATCGATGACGAAACCCTGGTTGCGATGGGCAGTTCAATTATTCTGCCAGATACCACGCGTGACGCGGGTCAGGATGCTCTCCAGGCAACCAACCGACTACGTCGCTTGTTGGGTAATGCGTCGCCCCTGCGCGAAGTGGCTGGGCAACCGCGACCGCGATCGGGATTGGCGACCCAAATTTCACGAGGGCTACAACAACTGGGTGGCTTGACGGGGATGGCCTCCTGGTATGGCCCCGGCTTCCACGGGAACCGGAGTGCCAGCGGTGAAATCTTCAACCAGAATGCCCTCACCGCAGCCCATCGTTCCTTACCATTTGGGACCCTCGTGCGGGTAACGAACCTGGACAATGGCCAATCGGTGGTGGTGCGCATCAACGATCGCGGCCCCTTTAGTCATGGTCGGGTGATTGACCTGTCGGCAGCGGCGGCCCGTGCCGTCGGGGTGTTCTATGCCGGGGTTGCTCCTGTGCGGCTGGAGGTGTTGAACCAGTCCAGTTCTAGTCGGATTGATTAATCCTCAGCGATCAGTACAGCACTTCCATACCCGGTGAGGTACAGACAAGGGGCTTAAGCCCCTTGTTCGCAAGCCTTGACCGTACTTCATTAGAGGGAGAACGGCTGTAACCGTATTCAGGTTGAGGTTGAGGAGCGTGGGGCCTTCGTAAACCAGTGCCTCATCACTGCGGCGCTGGACTAAGGTCATTAATTGACTTATTTATGGGCCATGATGTAGTAGCGCCAGGGGGCCGGATACCCTTCGATCGTGCGGGTGGGATCATGGGGATCAAGGAATGCAGCTAAACTATCGATTTCAGCCCAATCGGTGCGCCGCTGTTCGCGCGTGGATAGGGGTTCAGCAAAAAAACACTGAATCTCTCCAAAGCCCGCTCGATATAACCAATGTTCGAGGCAGGATTGGGTGGGCAAGAACCAAATCCCACGGGCATGGGCGTAGCGTTGGCGCGGGGTCAGGGCGATCGGGTCCGCACCGGGAATACCTTGGCAGTCAATCACCAGTTCCCCCTGGGGGGTAAGGGCTTGCCGGAGTTTGTGCAGCAGGCCAATGGGATCGGGATGGTGGTAAAGAATCCCCAGGCAAAAAATCGTATCGAAAAAATTAGGATAAAAGTGAATATGCTCAACGCCTAACGGTTCAAAATAAAGCCGATCGCACTGAACCAAGTTTTGAATCAGTTGGAAATTCCAGAATAATTTACCGTAGGGTTCAAACCCAATTACCCACTTCGGTTGATGCGGCACCATGCGCAACATAAAGTAGCCGTTATGACACCCAATATCGGCAACCCGGCGTCCGTTCAGGGGTTGAATCCGGGGGAGGAGGCGCTGCCACTTCCAATCCGATCGCCATTCGGCATCAATTTGAATGCCAAAGAAATTAAATGGCCCCTTCTTCCAGGGGCAAAACACCCGCAGGGTTTGGTAGAGCCGTTGGGACTGCTCCTGGGTGAGGCGGTCAGGGTGGCCGATCGTCACCACTGCACCGGTCCCATCCAAACTGGCCCGGGGGAGATCGTGGATGGCCTGAACAGCATCGCGGTAGGGCCTGAGACGATCGCTCTCCAGTTGGGGGCAGCGTTCCTGGCGTAGCTGCCGGATAGCGGTCCGATCGCCCGCAAAATCAGGCTGGTCGAGGTAATCGGGGGGGGAATAGGTGCCGCAATCGTTCATGGCTTGAGCGCCACCCAAGAGACAAAATTATGCAGTTTCAACAGGGAATCGATCGGCTGAAAACCCGCAGCTTGCAACATTTCCACTTGCTGGGCTTCCGTGAGGGGAATCAACACATTTTCCAGGGCTTCTTTTTTTCGTTCGATTTCGCGTTGGGCATAGCCATGCTGTTGCTTGAAGGCTTCGTAGTGGCGCGTCATGGTTTCCTGGAATTGGGGAACCGGTGACTGCACCTTTTCACTCAGAAAGAGCAGCCCACCAGAGACAAGACCAGCCGCGATCGCTTGCAATAAGGCTTGCCGTTGCGGGAGCGCTAGGAATTGCAGCGTGTAGTTGACCACGACAACACTACTATTGCTAAATGAACAGTTTTCCGCCGACGCACACCACAGTTCAAGCTGATGGCGCGCTTGGGTCGGGGTGAGCTTGAGTTGGGCTTGCGCCAGCATGGCAGGGGAATTATCAATGCCGACGAGTTGGGCCGGTGGGGGGAGGAAACGCCCCACTAATTCCAGAAACGTCCCCGTTGAACAGCCTACATCAATGATCCGCGTATGTGGCTGGTAATAGGCTTTAGCCCAATGGGCCGCGCAGGTCAGCACTTCCCGGTAGAGGGGGACCGATCGTGACACCATATCGTCAAAGACCCGTGCCACTTCTTCATTAAACGCAAATGGCTTGGGCCAAGGCCCATCCTTAAACAGGTCATCCTTATCAGACGTTAAATAGAGTTCTGTGGCCAGTTCCGAGGTCATGCGCGAGTCAGGTTCAGGTCGATCAGACTCCGATCAGATCTAGTATTGCCCAATATTGTCCATCAGATTAATGTACCTGGAGGCACAAGGAGATGATATAGTAAGAGTTTGTGTCATGAAGTGCTTGGGGCGGCCAATTGGCTAACGTTATTGTCATCGGTGCCCAGTGGGGCGACGAAGGGAAAGGGAAAATCACGGATCTGCTCAGTCGATCGGCAGATGTGGTGGTGCGGTATCAGGGTGGCGCGAATGCGGGTCACACGATCGTCGCACAGGGCCAGACCTTTAAACTGCACCTGATTCCCTCTGGGATTCTTTACCCGGAAACGGAGTGCATTATCGGGTCAGGGACCGTCATCGATCCCAAGATCCTGATCGAAGAACTCGATCGCCTAGAAGCGCTGGATATTCCCACGGATCATCTCCTGATTTCTGAAACGGCCCATATTACGATGCCGTACCATCGCCTGATTGATCAAGCATCAGAGGAACAGCGAGGTAGTCATCGCATCGGTACCACCGGTCGGGGGATCGGTCCCACCTATGCCGATAAGTCCGAGCGAACCGGGATTCGCGTGGTCGATTTGGTCGATCCCGCCGTGTTGGCGAAAAAACTCCGCTGGACGATCGCCTATAAGAATCAAATTCTGGAAAAGCTGTATACCCTTCCCCCGCTGGATGCTGATGCGATCGTCGCGGAATACCAAACCTATGCCGATCGCCTGCGGCCCCATGTCGTAGACTGCTCCCTGCGGATCTACGAAGCGATCCAGGCCCGTCGCAATATCCTGTTCGAGGGTGCCCAGGGAACCTTGCTGGATCTTGATCACGGCACCTATCCCTATGTCACCTCCTCCAATCCCGTCGCGGGGGGAGCCTGCATTGGGGCGGGCGTTGGACCCACCATGATCGATCGCGTCATTGGTGTGGCCAAAGCCTATACCACCCGTGTGGGCGAAGGTCCCTTCCCAACCGAGATCGGCGGTGATTTGGGCGAACACCTGTGCGATCGCGGCGCGGAATTTGGGACAACCACGGGACGGAAGCGGCGCTGTGGCTGGTTTGATGCCGTGATTGGCCGCTATGCCGTGCGCATTAATGGGATGGACTGTTTAGCAATCACCAAGCTGGATGTTCTCGATGAACTGGACGAGATCCAGGTTTGTGTTGCCTACGAAGTTGAAGGTCAACGCTGTCAGCATTTGCCCAGCGATGCCCATCGGTTTGCCCAGTGCCGTCCCATTTACGAAACCTTGCCGGGATGGAAGCAGTCCACAATGGACTGCCGTACCCTCGATGATCTGCCGCGTAAAGCGTTGGACTACCTTAAGTTCTTGGCTGAACTGATGGAAGTCCCGATCGCGATCGTCTCCCTGGGGGCCTCACGGGACCAAACCATCATCGTTGAGGACCCAATCCACGGACCCAAACGTGCCCTGTTGTATGGCAATGGGGTTGAGGAGCCGGGGATTTCGAGCCTGGTGCGTTAACCCTTAACCCCGCCAGGCGGATTGGGCTTTGCCCATTGGGTTCTTGACCCAAAACTCAGCACCCAAAACTCAGCACCCAAAACTAACAGTATTAGGTTGTGATCTCACTATGGAACTAACGATCGAGGCCCAAGTCCGGGAAACCGGCAGCAAACCCAATGCCCTGCGCCGTGCGGGCCGGATTCCTGCGACCCTGTATGGACATCAAGGGGCCGCCTCTGTCCCCATTACGATCGATGCGAAATCTGCGTCACTCCTGCTCCGGGATGCGGTGGTGAATAATACGATCGTGAACCTGAATGTGGCTGATCAGCCCTGGCAGGGGAAGACCCTCATCCGCGAAGTCCAAACCCATGCCTGGAAGGACCTGCTGTACCATGTCAGCTTTTTTGCCGTCACTGCCCAGGATTCTGTCGATGTCACGGTTCCCATCCACCTAGTTGGTGAACCCACGGGCGTAAAACTGCAAGGCGGTAACCTCGATGCGGTGCTGACAGAAATCACGATTCGCTGCGCCCCGACAGCGATTCCTGAAGCCATTACCGTCGATGTGACTGGTTTCCAAGTGGGGGAAGCTTTGCACATCAACGAACTGCCCCTGCCTGCTGGTGCGGTGGCCCTGGGTGAAGCCGACAGTGTGGTGTTCTCGATCCTTGCCGGTCACGGCAGTGCCGCCGAAGCCCCTGCCGACAGCACCGCTGGCTAGATCCGGCGAAGCCCTCCCAGCAAACGGGTCGCAAAATGCGTAGGGGCGGGTCGCGCCAGCAACTTTCCCAAGGGCCGACCATCTTTCTAGACCCGCCCTTGCTATCCCCCAGATCCGCCCCTGCTATTCCCCAGACCCCCTTCTTTTACCGACATAAATCTCCGCGATCGCGCTCCCCCTCAAAGCCCACCACCTCAGCCAGGGTATAGAGCGGTCGCCCTTTGACCTCATCATAAATGCGGCCAATATATTCCCCCAGGATGCCAATACTCACCAATTGGACGGCACCCAGGAAAAAGACGGCGATCGCGATCGCGGCAAACCCGGTTAATGGCGAATTGGGGACAAACCAACGCCAATAGAACACCAGGATTGCCATAATCAACGCCATCAGGGCCGACAGTAGCCCCAAATAGGTCGCCAGCCGTAGGGGTAAGCGGGAAAACGAAACTAGACCGTCGATCGCCAGCGAGAGGGACTTGCGAAAGGTATATTTAACCGTTCCCGCTGCCCGTGGGTCCCGCTGAAACGGAATCGAAGTTTGGCGAAACCCCACCCAGGCCCGTAGCCCCCGCAGGTAACGGCCCCGTTCCGGCATGGCATTTAAGACCGTCACCACTGCCCGATCCATCAGGCAAAAATCCCCCGTATCCGGCGGAATCTCCACATCCGCCAACCGGTGCAACACCCGATAGAAGCCATAGGCCATCAACCGCTTAAACCAACCCTCTTGCCGTCGTTGGGTCCGACGCGCATAAACCACCTGAAACCCCGCCTGCCACTGGGCCACCATCGCTGGAATCAATTCCGGCGGATCTTGCAGATCGGCATCCATCACAATCACCGCTTGCCCTCGCGCATACTGAAGTCCTGCCGTCACCGCAATCTGGTGGCCGAAGTTACGCGCCAAGCTCAGGTAACAGATCCGGGGGTCCTGGTGATGCAATTCCCGCAGCAGGTCCAGAGTGCGATCGCGGCTCCCATCATTCACCAAAATCACCTCGCTCGTCCCGGCCAGTTGGGCCAGAACCCCTTGCAGGCGTTGATACAGTAACGGCAGCATCGCCTCTTCGTTATAGAGGGGAACCACAATGGAATAGCAAATCGGGGTTGCGGGCACCATAACCGGGCAAGATTGCAGATTAGTTCAAGGACTGGACTTAACAGGGACTCATACTGTAGGATAGGAGATTGTGAGTTTTGCACCTTCCTATGGTTGCTCTGAACGCTAACGAAATCATCCGCTCGATCGAAGCGGAACATATTAAAACCGATCTTCCCACCCTTTACATCGGCGACACCGTGAAAATCGGTGTGCGCATCCGTGAAGGGGGCAAGGAACGGGTCCAGCCCTACGAAGGGGTCATCATTGCTGAACGCAACGGTGGCATTAACCGCACGATTACCGTGCGCCGCGTTTTCCAAGGCATTGGGGTGGAACGGGTCTTCCTGGTTCACTCGCCGCGTGTTGCTAGCATCCAAGTCCTGCGACGGGCTAAGGTGCGACGGGCCAAGCTGTACTACCTGCGCGATCGCGTGGGTAAGGCCACCCGTCTGAAACAGCGATTCGATCGTCCGTTGAAGTAGTAACCGACCATCCAATGTTAAGATAGGGCAGAGGCAAGAACAGACCGTTCTGTCTTGACGAGCGCTCTTAGTTCAGTTGGTAGAACGTCGGTCTCCAAAACCGAATGTCGGGGGTTCAAGTCCTCCAGAGCGCGCTGGAGCATTTCCCTGTCAACACGATCGAGTCAACCGAAAAGCCACCGATCGCAGCCTCTAGCTCGACAAGGTGGCGTAGTTTTCGGTTACAATAGTGTGTCTGGCTGTACAAAACAGCTTGTTTACCAGACGAAGGATGCGTGATGGCCAAGAAAGATAGCGCCGAGATTCAACCGGAATCCCAGGGTCAATTTAAAGCACTGACCTTTCTCCAGGAAACCAAAGAGGAGTTGGATAAGGTCGTGTGGCCCAGTCGGCAGCAGTTGATTAGCGAATCAGCCGCTGTGATTCTGATGGTGAGTCTTTCAGCATTACTCATTTACCTGGTCGATCAACTGTTTAGTTGGGCGGCGACCCAGGTATTTTGATCGCGTTGTCTGGTCTGGTTTAACTGGCCCAAGTTTTATCGTGTCCGGTTTTATCATGTCCGGTTAACGTCATCGGGTTTTATCGTATCCGGTTAACGGTTTTGTGTCGCTGGCAGCGGAGAACAATTGCGCATGAGTTTTGCATCAGACGAGTTTGAGTATCCGACCAATCCTGACGATCAAGACGACTCGTCAGGGGCGGCTGCGACTGACAAACGAACCCGTTGGTATGCAGTTCAGGTGGCCTCTGGCTGTGAGAAAAAGGTGAAAGCCGATCTGGAACAGCGGCTGAAAACCCTGGAAGTGGCCGATCGCATTTTGCAAATCGCCATTCCCCAAACGGCCTCGGTGCGCATTCGTAAGGATGGGTCGCGGCAAACGGTGGACGAAAAAGTCTTTCCGGGCTATGTGCTGATCCAGATGCTCTGTCGGCAACAGGCGGATGGCAAATTTGAAATTGACGATGAAGCCTGGCAGGTGGTGCGCAGCACCCCTAACGTGATCAACTTCGTCGGAGCCGAACAGCGACGGGGCTATGGGCGCGGTCGGGGCCATGTCAAACCCTTACCCCTGAGTCCTGCCGAGGTGGAGCGCATCTTCCGCCAGACCCAGGAACAGAAACCCGTGGTCAAAATCGACATGGCGGTGGGCGATCAGATTACAGTCCTCTCCGGTCCCTTCAAGGACTTTGCGGGCGAGGTCATCGAGGTCAGCCCAGAGCGCAGCAAGCTCAAGGCCCTCCTCTCGATCTTTGGTCGCGATACCCCCGTCGAACTGGAATTTAATCAGGTTCAGAAAGAGAGCTAGTCAAAATCAATGGCAAAGAAAGTCGTTGCTCTAATTAAGTTAGCGCTTCCGGCTGGCAAGGCGAACCCGGCCCCCCCGGTCGGTCCTGCCCTAGGTCAGCACGGCGTTAACATCATGGCGTTCTGTAAGGAGTACAACGCCCGGACGGCGGATCAAGCGGGGATGGTGATCCCGGCAGAAATCTCTGTCTATGAAGATCGCAGTTTTACCTTTGTCCTGAAAACGCCCCCCGCTTCGGTGTTGATCCGGAAGGCCGCCGGGGTGGACAAGGGATCGGAAGAACCCAATCGTCGCCAAGTGGGCAGCATTACCCGTGCCCAGTTGCAGGAAATTGCCCAAACCAAAATGCCCGATCTGAATGCCAACGACATTGAAGCGGCGATGCGCATTGTTGAAGGCACGGCACGGAATATGGGTGTTGCAGTGCGGGATTAGACCGGCAGAATGCGGGCAGGCAAGATGCCTACACCACAAGCGACCAGGAAACTGGATTCACACGATTCACGACTTTGTTCACTTTTCTGGGGGAGAGGCTCAACCTCGTTAAGGACCCCGTGTGACCTATGACACGAAAACTTTCACGACGGATGCAAGACCTGCGCAAGCAGGTGGAAGACCGCGCCTATGAACCACTAGAGGCGCTGCAATTATTGAAAGCGACGGCAACTGCCAAGTTTCCCGAATCGGCAGAAGCCCACATTCGCTTAGGGATTGACCCCAAATATACCGACCAACAACTGCGCACCACGGTGGCCCTGCCCAAGGGAACGGGGCAAGAGATTCGGGTAGCGGTGATCGCCAGGGGCGAAAAGGTGTCGGAAGCTGCCAGTGCCGGGGCCGATGTGGTCGGTTCGGAAGACTTGATTAACGAAATTCAGCAGGGGATGATGGATTTTGACCTGCTGATTGCCACGCCCGATATGATGCCCCAGGTGGCAAAACTGGGTCGGATGCTGGGGCCACGCGGCTTGATGCCCTCTCCCAAGGGGGGAACGGTGACCTTTGATCTGGCCCAGGCGATCGCGGAGTTCAAAGCCGGTAAATTGGAATTCCGGGCCGATCGCACGGGGATCGTTCATGTTATGTTTGGCAAGGCCAGCTTCCCCGCGGAAGATTTATTGATCAACCTGAAGGCATTGCAGGAGACGATCGATCGCAACCGTCCGTCGGGGGCCAAGGGTCGCTACTGGCGCAGTATCTATGTAGCCGCGACGATGGGTCCCGCGATTCAGGTCGATATTACTGCCCTACGGGATCTGAAACTGGCTGAGGCGGCCTAAATTTTGATCACAGGAGGGTAACCCCCAACCCATAAACCCCCAACAAGTGAATCTGCATTCATCAGTGACACTGTAGACCGCAGGTGCCAATTGCTTAATGTCCTGCCGAGGTGAACTGCACGATGCCGAGATCTGGGAAACGTTCCCGCTCGTGCGATCGTGTTTGTCCCCCGGCAGGTCTGACCGGGGGTTTTTCATGGGAGATGGGCGAAGCACCTGCCCCCAGGGAACGCCAACCCAGGGTGATCCAAGCCGGTATTCCATTTCGCAAACACAAGGAGGTGAGGTTGAGATGGGAAGAACCAAAGAGAACAAGCAGGCGATCGTCGCTGAGCTAAAACAAACGCTGAGCGAGTCGCAACTAGCGATGGTGATCGACTATCAAGGGCTGAGTGTTGCTGAGATCACGAACCTGCGGCAACAACTCCGTCCCAGTCAAGCATCCTGCAAGGTGACGAAAAACACCTTTATGCGGATTGCGGTTGAGGGCGATGACAACTGGCAACCTCTCCAGGAGTTGCTGGGTGGGTCCTCAGCGTTCATCTTCGCGAAGGACGATTTTGGGTCAGCCATTAAGGCGTACCAAGCTTTCCAAAAAGCCACCAAGAAAACCGAAATTCGGGGTGGCGTGATGGAGGGTCGCAAGCTGTCTGAGGCCGATATCAAGGCGTTGGGCGACCTGCCGTCGAAGGAACAGTTGATGGCCCAAATTGCCGGGGCACTCAATGCGGTCACGGCCAAGATTGCGATCGGGATCAACGAGGTGCCAGCTTCGTTGGGACGCGCCCTACAGGCGGTGGCCGATCAAAACCAGAGCGAGGCTGCCTAGTTGCTGTCTAGTTTTAGGGTACTCGCGAGTATTGGCTCACGATCGATTTTATTTATTCAATTCACACCACAAGGAGAATAATCATGTCCGCAGCAACCGATGAAATTTTGGAAAAGTTGAAAACCCTGTCGCTGTTGGAAGCGGCTGAACTCGTCAAGCAAATCGAAGAAGCCTTTGGCGTTAGTGCAGCGGCTCCGGTCGGCGGCATGATGATGATGGCGGCTCCGGGGGCTGGCGGTGGCGCAGCAGCCGAAGAAGTCGAAGAAAAGACTGAGTTTGATGTTGTGTTGGAAGAAGTTCCGGCAGACAAGAAGATCGCGGTGCTGAAGGTCGTTCGGGCGATTACGGGCCTAGGTCTGAAGGAAGCCAAGGATGTCGTAGAAGCGGCTCCCAAGGCAGTCCGGGAAGGCGTGGCCAAGGATGCCGCCGAAGATGCCAAGAAGCAACTGGAAGAAGCGGGTGCCAAGGTCAGCATCAAGTAGAACGCTGGCTTGAACGGAAGGCCGATCGTGCCCAGCGATCGGTCCACCTCAGGCGATCGCCCCTTAAACGGGAAATAGCCATCTCGGCTGTCCTAGTGGCTCGAAAAGTAAATTCTGCACCGTTGGTAGTGCGGGCTTTAGCCCGCAACGACTGAAGTCGTTACTACTAACCGTTGGTTATTACTAACCGTTGGTAGTGCGGGCTTTAGCCCGCAACGACTGAAGTCGTTACTACTAACGTTGCGGAACTTTAAGGTTTACTGCCCTAGTCACAGGGGGGCTATCTACCGGCCCCAGCGCAATCGACCGAGATTTCCTCAGATACAGGTGAAATCGGGACCGTGATCCTCATTTTGCCTGTATTTTTTTGCGCGTATTTTTGGGGCTGATGCCATTGGGACTTTGGGGTTAGTCGAGATCGAGATTGCTAGAGCTACGGCTGGTCTTTTTGACAGATTGAGAAAACAAGGCACAATAGAGAGCGTCCTGAAGTGGCCATCCTGCAACTTTAGGGCACGGACTAACGTCTATCCCTCCGAACTGAGCCAATTTTTGGCTCCGATGTGATTGTGAGAAGACCGACCTCTGGAGGTTCCTATGCTGCTCAAACTGCTGACCCCCTCAGCCCTGCTGATGCTAACCCTGCTAGCGATTCCCGTGCGGGCGGAAAATCCCAGCCACACCAGTCGCCTCATCTCAACCAAGGTGTGCGAAAACTGTGATCTTCAGGGGGCAGGACTGGCCCTCACGAACTTAGTTCGCGCTAGGTTGGCGGGGTCTGACCTGAGTTTTGCCAATCTTAGCCGTGCTGACCTGAGTGGCGCCGATCTCAGTGGCGCCGACCTCACCGGAGCCTCGCTCTATGGGGCCAATCTCCAGGGCGCGAATCTACAAGGCGCTAACCTGAAGGGAACAGATTTACGGGAAGCCTTCCTCGGAGAGTCCAACCTCCACGGCACGGATCTGGCCACTGCCCACATTAAGGGTGCCCAAGCCCTACCGGTGGAAGCGGTCGGACCCGCCCAGTTTTATAACTGGGGCCTCATTGATGCCAGTCAACGGAACTTCCAGTCGGCCTTGCATAATTACAACCAGGCGATCGCCACTGATCCTGAGTTTGCAGCGGCTTATCTCGCCCGCAGTATTGTTCGCTTTCAGATGAGTGACGTACAGGGGGCCGTTAAGGACTCTGAGATGGCGGCAGTTTTATTTGAAGATCAGGGACAGGTACAAGGCCAAGAGTTAGCCCAGGGGTTTGTGGATCAGATCCATGAATTAGAGAAGGCTGCCCGTAATGCTGCCCGCCGCCGCCAAATCCAAAGTGTGATCCAGTCGATCGGCTCCATGATGATGCAATTTCTCCTCTAGTTACCTGGCCGTAACCTGGAGCGCATGGCCTGGTATGACCCGATCGTGTCCCGTTGCCAAATCGTAATCCCGCTAGTCGGTGCTATAGCGTTCTTCGGCCCAAGGATCACCCCGGTGGTGATAACCATTGCGCTCCCAAAACCCCAGTTCTTTCTCAGCTAAGAACTCAATCCCGTTAATCCACTTGGCACTTTTCCAGGCATAAAGGTGGGGCACAACCAACCGCACGGGTCCCCCGTGATCCGCAGGCAAGGGTTCCCCAAACACCTGGTGGGCAAGGAAGTTTTCGGGCCGACAAAAATCCTCTAGGGCGAGATTGGTGGTGTACCCGCCCTCACAGTGGATCATCACATGGGCAGCTTCTGGGGCGATCGCGCTCCCTTGGAGTAAATCAGGGATTGCTACTCCCTGCCACTGCACATCCAGCTTGGACCAACTGGTTACACAGTGAAAATCTGCTGTGAAGTGCTGTTGCGGCAACGCCAGCAGATCTGCCCACCGCACCACCCGCTCGGTCACAAGGCCCCAGAGCCGCAAGGACCAGGTTTCTGGGGTGATCTGGGGCGTGCCCCCATAGGTTAAAACTGGAAACCCCTGGGTCAAATATTGACCAGGGGGAACCCGCTCTGGAGACGGCGGTGGCGTGGAGGGTAGATTACCGTGCATAGGAGGAACCGTTATCCGTTAAGGAAGGAGCAACAACGAAGGCTCTCTCGGTCAAGCCAACGGTATTAACCTAATTTATTCTTCGCCTTCCTCTTCATCTGCTTCAGCCGGTGGATAGACGAAGCCAGCCGCCCGCCCGGTCAGAATGGATTTACCCAGGGACAGTGCCCGTTGGGCTTGCGCCTCAGCCTTGCGCTTCCAACTGGCCCGCCGCATATTGCGCTTCGACTTAGATGTTTTCTTCTTGGGAACGGCCATTGCTTACCCCCTCGATCGCTCAACAATGAAAAATTGACACTTTTTCTAGTCTACGCTGTCTTTTCGCGAATTGATCGATCAAGGTGTGCTTTTCTAGACGGCAATGCGTGGGGATTAGGGGGCGGGTTTGGGTACTAGAGAAACGTACAGCGGCGGCACGGCTCGGCATCCAGACGGGTCAATGTGGATTCGCGGAGCGATCGATAGGCTGGAGCATTGTAGATCTCCAGTACATGTTGAGTCCGCACGTCACCGATCGGCCAGGCAGCCTGACCATCCATACAGCAGTGGGCTACCTTGCCCGTGGCAGTAATGGATAAGTCAAACCAGCGTTCACAACCGACATTGGGAACCGGGCCAAGCGGTATATCTACTTGGCCCAGCCATCCCCCGCGCTGGAAGACAGAAAGCTTGAAGTGGGGGAAATGATCATAGACCCATTGCATAAATTCGTGGTCTACAGGGGTCCCATCGCCAACCCTGGACAAAATCACGGGGAACGGGAGCTTGCCATCCACTTTGTATTGATGCAACATCCGCAGGCGATCGAGGGTGTGCTCATAGGAGAGCGACATGGTGGCCTCATAGGCATCCCGGCGATGATCATTAAAGGAAATCCACAGGTAGCTGATATTTTGGATCGATAACAATCGCTTGAGCCGGGATTCTGTTAGCGGTGAGGCGTTTGAGGTTAGGGTAATTTGGGCGTTGGGCAACTTAGCATTAATCGTCGCCAAAATGTCAAATAGACGCTGTTCCAGGAACGGTTCACTCACCTTAAAGGGTGATAATTGAAAGGGCAGATCAGCCGGAATCGCCGTCAAGTCATCAATAACCTTGGCAATCAGGTCATCCGGCATGACGGTGCCTTTGCGTTCTAGGGTTGGGTAGGGGCAGAAGTTGCAGGCCGCGCTACAGAGGGCTTTGGTCTCTAAATGGACATGCTTGGGATAATCCAGGTAGGGCGTTTGCCGGGTTTGGAGGAAGCTCTGCTGATATTGTTGCCAGCGCTGCGATCGCTGTCGGCCTTGGAGTGCATGGGGATACGCTGGATCAGTTTCGAGGATCTGGTCATAAAGCCGAATGGCTTGTTCAAACTGCCCTGCCTGACAGGCTTGTTCGGCTTGGGTCAGCAGGATGCTTAGTAATTCATCCAACCAACAGGAGAGTTGATCGGGGGGGGGCATCGTAGAGAACCGAGAACCAAGTTGAGCTAGCGGTGTCGAGATCGCCATCTAGGAACCAGGCCAGTCCTAAATACCAATAACTTTCCCGATCGTTGGGGGTGTTCTCAATCTGTTGCTGTAGGTGCGCGATCGCTTGGGCATAATTGCCTTGCGCTAAGGACTCTAGCGCCGAATCCTTCAGAGGGGTACTGAGATTTTCTGAAGAAGTTAAGGGCATAAGTAAATTTACTCGCGAGAGAGTAATGACCAACGAAAGCGGGCTATCTCTTCTGTTGTACTCAGTTTTGTCCGGAATTGGGTTGAGAACGATCGCATAAGCAGGGACAAGTGCCAGTATAATGAAGGACGCGGGTGACTGGCGCAACGGTAGCGCATCGGACTCTTAATCCGCTGGTTCTGGGTTCGAATCCCAGGTCACCCATAAACCCAACTAATTAAAATATTGAGTATTTACTGACGATTGCGCCTGCGGGTCCAATCGTCCCTATCCCCTTGGAGCTAGGGCCTATGTCTGCGATCGTGCGTTTGCGTTTGGCAACCCTGGCCCTATTTGTGCAGGCCGATCGCGTCTTGCTGATACACCAAATGACCCCGCCGGAACCCGATACCTGGGATTTACCAGGGGGAGGGGTCAAGCCCGAAGAACCCCTATTGACCGCATTACGGCGCGAGGTACACGAAGAAATCGGTATTAGCGAGTTTACCGTCGATCGCCTCCTGACTGTCGCCGAAGGCTTTTTCCCCGATCCCAAAGTGGCGGTTGCCCCACCCCCTGATGCGCCCACCCGTTTATTACACACCGTGAACCTGATCTACCAATGTCAGCTACCAACCGGACCCATCACCCTCCAGGCAGATGCCCACGAAGTCGGTCCCCGTGGGATTCAGTGGCTTGACCCCCAACACCTCACGCCGGAGCAATGTTCCACCCGCAGTTGGGCAGCCATGCAAGCCGCAGGGCTAGTTGTCTAGAACCCTAAACAGCCACATCGGGAAACATTGCCTAAACAGCCACGTCGGGAAACATTGCCGATCTCTGTGAAGAAGCTTATAAATGCACGCAAGCAAACGCTCAGTGGTCTCACCACTGGACATCATTGCGGAGGAAAAGCCATGTGGGGAAAATGGATATTAGCGGCGATCGCCACTGGTGCATTACAACTCTACACAAAGACCGTATTGCCCCCAGCCCACGTATCCAGTGCGCACATGACTCCAACTCATTTGGCCTCGCTCCTGCGCACCCAGTTGGGGAACCTGGATGAAAAGATTTCGTCAAAACGGAGAGAATGTTCGCAAGTTCACTCCGCCCATGAGTTATTCTCTACCTGTACCTTGGTCAGCGATTGAGGCATCGGTCCCTCAAGTACCTGTGCAACCACCGGAAAAACTCTCAAATTTGGACTTAATCCTGCGGTGTCAGGCGGGGTTGCACCCAGAGCGGGCAGCCTTCAGTGAGCTATTGCGCCGTTACCAGGCCCACGTCGATCGCGTCCTTTACCACTTAGCTCCCGATTGGCAAGATCGTGCCGATTTGGCCCAAGAGGTTTGGATTCGGGTGTATCGCAACCTCAAGCGGCTTCAGGACCCGACCAAGTTCCGGGGCTGGCTGAGCCGGATTGTGACCAACCTGTTCTATGACGAACTGCGCAAGCGCAAACGGCACCAAACCCCCCTGTCCCTGGATGCGCCCTTAAACGTCAACGATGGCGAGATGGAATGGGAAGTGGCAGCGGAAGGGCCGGGTCCAGATGAAGCCTTGGGAACCCAGGAGTTCTATGATCAACTCAGGACGGCGATCGCGGACCTACCGGAGGCCTTTCGCACCACGATCGTGCTACGGGAAATCGAAGGGTTGGCCTACGAAGAAATTGCGGACATGACGGGGGTTTCCCTGGGAACGGTTAAATCCCGGATTGCGAGGGCGCGTTTACGCTTACAGGAACAGTTACAGCCCTATCTGGAGGGTTAGTCGAGGCGTTGGCAAGATTGGCGTGCGTCAGCGCGAACCAGACCCTAACCGGTCAAGGTCAAAGTTCTCTGGAAACCAGATTGACAACGCCAACGACATCGGTAAGCTAGATCAATGGATGGATCGGCTGTGGTTTATTGCTGGTGTGGTTTATTGAGTGTGCGGTTTATTGATTGTAAAGAGCGGTGATGGGAAATGACTTCTAACTTTGACGCTCATGCCAATCCGTATCGGTCGGCAACCGGCAATCTATCTTGCCAGGATTACGATCGCTTTGAATTGCTCAGCGCTTATCTGGATGGCGAAGTGACAGCGGCTGAGCGCCAGCAAGTAGAAGGCTGGTTAGCTTCGGATGCGGAGGTAAAGCAACTCTATCAACGGTTACTGGGCCTGCGGCAGGGCTGGCAAAACCTGCACATTCCCCAAGCTGAGACCAATGTGGATCAATTGGTTGAGCAAGTGTTTGCCCGCGTTGAGCGCCGTCCAACCCGTAAGCTGGTGGTCGCGGGCGCGGCGATCGCGGCGGTTGTTGTGGGGACGCTGCTGAGTGTGCTACCGGAGGAGCGGTTCTTCTCGCCCCAGATGGCCTCGTCACCTGCACCGGATGCGGACGAATTGGTGATTGCCCTAGACAGTCCCTTAATTGAGCTACCCTCGACGATCGAACCTGCACGGCCCCAACGGTCTCCGAATTAAGGCGACGAGTTTACGGATGAAGGCGACAAGCTAAGGCTTGGCTCTCAGGCGACAAACGGTGATGAACTAAGCGAATCCTGGCTCCAGGCGATCGCCAAGGTGTAAGTGACTGCCATTGACAAAATCCCAGCCCGACTGCTGCCGTTTCCCACTGGGTTGGACATGGTGGAGCAGCAGGTAACCGTCCCCTGTTTGGATAATGGGACCGAGTCCCTTAAGGAGATACACAATAGTTCCGGGGGGGGCTTCTGGTTGTGCCGCCGCCGCCTCGGTAAGGGTGGGGAGGGCCGCCGCGATCGCCCTGGCCTCTGGCTCTGGTAGGGCAGTAGAGTAGGGCAGTTCGAGGGTAACCGTCGCCAGGATCTTCAGCCGCTCCCCCTGATACTGCGCCACACAGTGGGGATAGAAACCCCGGATTTGGTTATGGAGCGCGATCGCCGATCGCTGCCAATCTATACAATAGTCTGCCTTTTGAATCAGGGGCGCATAGGTGGCCTGGGCATCGTCTTGGGGAGTCGCGGCTAATTGATTAGCCCGTAGTTGCGTTAGGGTCTCAATTAATAGGTCTGCACCGATCCCGGCCAAGCGTTCCGCTAGGTCAACAGCAGTTTCGAGGGGGGCGATCGGCGTTATGGCCTTGAGCAACATGGGTCCCGTATCCATCCCCGCTTCCATGAACATTGTGGTGATGCCCGTTTCCGGTTCGCCGTGGTAGAGGCACCATTGGATCGGCGCGGCCCCTCGGTATTTGGGCAGGAGGGAGCCGTGGACATTGACACAACCTAGGCGCGGCATGGCCAGCATGGCGGGAGAAAACAGTTGACCGTAAGCCACCACGACAAAGACATCGGCTTGCAGAGCGTTCAATTCGGCCAAGACTTCGGGGGCTTTCTTAATGCGAGGGGGGTCCCAAACCGGAAGATGGTGGGCGATCGCCACCTGTTTAACCGGTGAAGCTGAGGCTTGCCCCCCGCGCCCGCGTCGCTTATCCGGCTGGGTAACAACGGCCACCACATCAAAGTCAGGATGTTGCACCAGACGTTCCAGGGTGGGGACGGCGAAGGCAGGGGTACCGAAGAAAACAATACGCATGAAGGTAACTCGGCAGGTAACTCGGCAGGCAACTCAAGCGGTTAGACGTGAATCAGGCGCGATTCCCTGAGCAAACGGACATTGCCAGAGTTGAAAACTGGGGCTGTCGGCGGAAGGCCCTGGGGTTGTGGTCGGGGTCGTTGAAGTCGAGGGACTTGCGGCTCAGTTCACGGTAGTGGGTGTGGATGTGGCCCCGGTTGTGGCGGTAGAAGTCGTGAAGCTGGCTAAAGCAGGGACAATCAAGATCAACCTTTTTCTTGGTTTGATTGGTGCGCTTAGCCATGCCCATCCCCCTCTACCACATTACCCACGTCAGTAACCTAAGCTCTATTCTCCGATCAAACGGCCTGCTGGCAAACAGCCATCTACAGCGTCTACAGCGGAAGAGTGCCCAGGTTCAGGACATTTCTTACGAAAACATCCAAGATCGACGGGCAAGGAAGCTTGTGCCCTGTGGGGTTGGGGGTGTTTTACACGATTACGTGCCGTTTTACTTTGCGCCCCGCTCTCCGATGCTCTATGCCATCCATCGGCGGTTTACCCGTTATCAGGGTGGACAGGAACCCATTCTGCATCTGGTGACCAGTGTGGAGGCCATCACCACGGCTCATTTAGCTTTTGCCTTCACCGATGGGCACGCAGTCATGGATTATTCCGATTTCTATGATGACTTGGATGATCTAGGGGTGATTGATTGGGATGTCATGAACTCTAACTTTTGGGCAGATACCGACGATGATCCAGACCGCAAACGCAGGCGACAAGAAGAGTTTCTGGTTCACAAGCACTTACCCTGGCACTTAGTCGAGGAGATTGGGGTGTTTAGTCCAGCGGAGCAGCGGGAGGTTTATCAAGTCTTGCTAAATTTTGACGATCGCACCCCCGTTAAGGTTTACCGTGATTGGTATTACTAACTTCACGTTTCTTCACGCGAATATAGTACAATAATACTAAAAGCATGAGCTAAAGCATGGTTGAGTTTCGGCAAGGCAATCTACTGGAGGCGAAAGCTGAGGCCCTAGTCAACACCGTTAACTGTGTCGGTGTGATGGGGAAGGGGATTGCGTTGCAGTTTAAGCAGGCGTTTCCAGAGAACTTTAAGCAATACAAGCGGGCCTGCGATCGCGGCGAGGTGCAACCTGGCCAGATGTTTACTGTGGCAACGGGGACGCTTTTCAACCCGCGCTATATCATTAACTTCCCAACTAAGCGGCATTGGCAGGGGAAGTCACGGCTAGAGGATATCGAGATGGGGTTGGCGGCGTTGGTGGCTGAGGTGCAGCGGTTGGGGATTCAGTCGATCGCAATTCCCCCGCTAGGGTGTGGCAATGGGGGCTTAGAGTGGGCGGTGGTGAGGCCCCTGATTGTTGATGCCTTTGCGGATTTGCCTGCGGTTGAGGTGCTGATCTTTGAGCCAGTGGGGGCACCAACAGCGGAGCGGGTACAGGTGAATACGAAACGTCCCAATATGACCCGTGGCCGTGCCTTGGTGATCTCCCTGTTCGATCGCTATGGCATTCCCGGCTATCGGTTGGGACGCTTAGAGGCACAGAAGCTCGCCTATTTTTTGCAGGTGGCGGGTGAACCCCTACGGTTGGCGTATGTCAAACACCACTATGGCCCGTATGCTGAAAACCTCAATCATGTCCTTCAGCATATTGAGGGTCACTACATCAAGGGCTATGGTGATCGATCGCAAACTTCTCAAATGTACGTTTTACCCGAAGGTCGGAGTCAGGCAGAAGCATTTTTGGCCAAACATGACGATGCCCACCAGCGGTTAGAACAGGTGGCCCAACTGATCGAGGGGTTTGAGACCCCCTATGGCATGGAGATGTTGGCGACAGTTCACTGGGTTGCCCAGGAAAACCCACAGGCAGCGGTTGATGTGGAGACGGCGATCGCGGGGGTTCAGGCGTGGAGCGATCGTAAGCGTCATCTGTTTAGACCCCAACATCTCAAGAAGGCATGGCAACGGCTCAAGGAGCAGGGTTGGTTGGGAAGGCACTGATGGCTAACGCAACACCAAGATTTACAATGAAAATGTACTAATGTGAAGTTTTTCTCAGAGTACTCATGTGCATTCAGTTTCGGTTTCATCCAGAGAAAGCTGTTGAAGCCGCAGCAGCATTTCTGAAGTTACATGGTAAGCCTATGAAATACTTGGGCTTGCTTAAGATGCTTTACATAGCGGATCGGATTGCATTAGAACGTATGGAGCAAGCGATTACTGGGGACCACTATGTATCTATGGATTATGGTCCTGTTCTGAGTGGAGTTTATAAGTAGCACTCAACATCTCTACGTTGCGATTGCAGAAACTTCCCCAAAAAAATGGCTCTTTGTTAACTTCACCACTCGCAAGCCAAGTTCTGAGGCTACCTGTGTCATTCAACCAGGACCAAATGTACCACAATTTATAAAACATGAGTCTGTCATCGCTTACAAACATGCCCGTGAAATGAACGCCTCCGACCTAGCTAAAGTTATTACGGCTGGTAGTCCCATGCCAAAAGAGAAGGTTTCACCAGGAGTTTTGGGACAAATACAGAGGGCACAGAGGATGTGGCGAGCGTTAACTGAGTTGAACGACTTTTTGGTTGGCAAGTAGCACTTGCTGAGTTAATAAATCTTCAACGGTAATCCGTAAGAAACGCTTGTCATCGACCCAACATTGGACTTTGATGCGATCGCTGCCGGGAAAACCAGGGGGATCAAGTTGGGCGATCGTGCGGGCACCTGGGCGATCGTTGAGGGCTTGGACCTGATTGCGTTGACCAATGGTTTTGGTGACAAGGCGATCGCCGTCAAAGTAGACTTCGGTGCTGCTGTTGTTTGACCCCAATTCCCCAATGATTAACTCGATACTGGGTTGCTGCTCAACCGAGGCCCCCAAAACCAGTTCGACGGGATCGGACATGGGGTAGGCTTGGCCGACGGGAATGAGGGGATGCCAATCATGGCGATTCTCGCGCCGGTTCCAGTAGCGAATGCCGTAGCTATGGTACAGAAAGTCCTTGAGTTCGGTGCCCTGGTTGAGGTATAAGGCTCCGGTGGCGATCGCGGTAAAAGGTTTGTGGGCTTGGATTTTGTCAGGGGCGAAGTAGGTATGTGCCCAGGTTTGGACAGCGGGCATTTGGGCAGTCCCTCCCACTAATAACACGGCATCGATATCGGTGGCCTCAATGCCCTGGCGTCGGGCCTGTTGCAACACCTGGGTCATGGCGTCGTCCAGTCGTTGGCAAAATTGATTGGCCCGCAAAATGGCATCCAGTTGGGAGCGATCGAGGTTCAATTCGTAACTGTCCAGAGTAGCCTCATCAAAAAAAACCTCCGTCGCCTGGGTGTGGCTCGATAGCCGAATTTTCAGGCGCTCGGCCAGGCGGGTGATCAGGGGCGAAGCAGCTACGCCTTGGGTTTGGGCGAAGTGCTCGACCAACCAGTGATCAATATCGGCTCCGCCCAGGGCTAAGCCCGCTTTGGCGAGTACCCGTGCTAGTCGTGGCCGTTGACCGGAGTCTCCCGCCAGATTGCGATCGCCCCACTTGAGGATAAAGCCCAGGGGTTTCCGTTCCGGTTGGCTACCCAGGTCTAAGCGCACCAGGGATAGGTCACAGGTACCGCCGCCAAAGTCGAGGACTAGGAGCAATTGCCGATCAGCCATGCCATAGCCCAAGGCGGCGGCTGTCGGTTCATCCAGAAGCCGCACCTGGGGAATCTGGAGGGTCTGACACACCTGCCCCAACCAGTGGCGATAGGCTTCAAAACTATCCACGGGCACGGTTAACACAAGGGCATCAATATCAGCAGGCGTCGTCTGCCGCAGCGCTGTGACCACCCGTTCCAGGAACCATTGCCCGACCTGCTCAAAGGTCATGACTTGCTCATCCAGTTCGGGCAGAAACCCCTGGACGGCGGTGCCAATCCCCCGCTTAAAGTTGCGGAAAAATCGGGGATTATTGCTCAGATCGAGGCCGCGATCGCGCACCCCCTGCCCCACAATGACCTGTCCCTGGGCGGCATCTTCCACATATAACAGGCTCGGTACCACGGGGGGATTCTCCCCCTGTCGGAGGCTCAACACATCGAGATCGATCACCTCTGGTTGTTGGGTGGCCTGGTTCCAACGGGCAATCACCGTGTTGCTGGTGCCAAAGTCGATCGCGTAGGTCATGGGGTAAAGAAAAACAAAAATTTGGGCTTCTTAGATTTTAGGTTTGCGATTGCGGATTTCTGGCGCTAAACATTGGAGCTTATGGATAAGGTATTCCCCTGCCATTGTTACAGGTGTGCACTTTTGCGCCAGATTGGGAATCCTTAACTTGCAGGCATCTCGCTTCCCCGTGCCGATAAGCCAGTGTTTCGGTATCCAGGGTACTCCCCCCAGGTTTGGGGTCGCGCCGCATCTCCGTCGAAGCCTTGCTGTTGTCTGTAGAACCCTTGCTGACCCCCACCTCACCCCTCACGTATTGGGCTAATGCGCCTGGAGGCCATGTATGTTTGATCTCAGCGCTGTATCGTCCATCCTTGGACCAAGTTTGGATACCCTCCTTAATGATCGAGTCTCCCTCGCGGATCTGGCCGATCATTACTTAGACCCGACCTGGAGCGCAACACTGGCCCTGCCGTTCGTCCAAGCGCAATTGGCCAGTTTTTGGGGCAGCACTGAGGGGCTGGAGGCCCTCCGGATTCCCTTTGGGGATGAGTTTGATCGCGATCGGGCTGCTGCCCTAATCCAGGATTGGCTGACGGGTGATTGGAGTACCCTACCCGCGATCGCAATTGTGCCTGCGGCAGTCTTGCCGGGGGCGAATGCTGGCTTTGATGCTCTCACGGGGACAATTTATCTAGCCGATCGTTGGCTGACCGAAACCCTGGCGGACCCAGCGGCCCTGGTAGATACCTTGCTGGAGGAAGTTGGTCACTTTATCGACACCCAAATCAATGCAGTGGATGCCCCAGGAGATGAGGGGGCGATCTTTGCCGCGATCGTGCAGCAAAAGGCGTTAACGGTAGCCGATCTGGCCGCCCTGAAGCTTGAAGATGATACGGCTACAGTGGTGATTGGCGATCGCATCTTCACGATTGAGCGATCCGGCACCCTGGATAACACCCTGGCGACCGCGAACGATCTGGGTACCCTCAGTGGCTCCCAAGTCATCAATGATTTTGTCGGCAGTACCGATACGGCTGATTATTATCGGTTGGCGATCGCGAGTCCCAGTAATTTCAGTCTCGTGCTGGCTGGGATGAGTGCCAACGCCAATGTTCGGCTTTTGAATGCCAATGGTCAGGCGATCGTGGCATCCACTAAAACCGGCACCACCCCCGATACCCTTAACCGCATCCTGGACGCGGGGACCTACTTTGTCCAGGTTTTTCCCTATGGCAGTGCCAATACCAATTACACCCTGAGTCTGAACGCCGAAGCGTTACCTCCCGATGGGGCTGGGAATACCCTGGGGACAGCCCGCCCCCTGGGGGACCTCAGTGGAACCCAAAGTTTCTATGATGCGGTGGGCGGTATCGACACCCAGGATTACTACAGTTTTTCCGTAAGCAGTCCCATTAATCTGAGTCTCGTCCTAGGGGGCCTGAGTGCCAATGCCAATCTCCGGCTCTTAAATGCCAGTGGCCAGCAAATTGCGGCATCAACCAAATTAGGAATTGCCAGCGATAGCCTTAACCGCATCCTGAACGTGGGGAATTATTTTGTGCAGGTTTTGCCCGTAAGCGGAGCCAGGACGGCCTATACCCTAGATATCACGGCCACGGTTTTACCGCCGGATCTGGCGGGGAATAGTCTCAATACCGCCCGCAACTTGGGCAGCTTGACGGGCACCCAAAACGCCTTCGATTTTGTGGGGGCGATCGACACCAATGATTACTATCGATTTACTCTGGACACCCCCCATAATTTCAACCTGGTGTTAGATGGCCTGAGTGCCAATGCGAATGTTCGGTTGCTGAATGGCAGCGGGCAGGCGATCGTGGCCTCTACTAAGACCGGCACTCTCCCGGATACCCTGAGCCGGACACTGGGGGCGGGCACGTATTATGTGCAGGTTTTTCCTGCTAGTGGGGCGAATACGACCTACAACCTGAGTTTGACTGCACTGCCAACCACCTCTCCACCTTCCTCTGGCGGCTTCAATATTCAATTTGACTACCGGTTTGATACGAGGGGATTTTTTAATGATCCGCTGCGTCGTTCCGCCCTAGAGACAGCAGCGAGTATCTGGGAAAGCATTATTCAGGATGAGTTTGCCGATGTCCCGGCGGGTACCTCGCTCTATGTGCGCAATCCCGAGACTAGCAACACCCTGCTGTCGATCACAGCGGGCACGATCGATGATCTAATGGTCTTTGTCGGCAGTCGCAGTATAGATGGGCTTGGGAATACCCTAGCGGATGCTGGCCCTACCTTTGCCTATGCGGTTGGCAGTAGTCTGCAAACCCGGTGGGAAGGATCAGATTTTGAACCTTGGACCGGTAGCATGAGTTTTGATACTAGTGAAAATTGGTTCTTTGATCCGACTCTCGATACGGCCAATGACATTCCAGCGGGCGCCACTGATTTTATAACCGTTGCGGTCCACGAATTGGGGCATATCTTAGGCTTTACTAATGTGAATGCCTTTAGTAGCCGGATTGCCAATGGTACCTTTACCGGCCCGATCGCCAGTTCCCTCTACGGCGGTCCTGTCCCAATGCAAGGGACGCATATTGCCGCCAGTGCGGGCAACCACTTAATGAATACATCCTATACTTTTGGGACGCGAAAACTGCCTACAAGCCTCGATCGGGCTATCCTGGATGATATCGGCTATACCGTTAGCTACAGTTAATCCCCCACGTGCAGTACGCAATTGATAGCGACAAGGGTTATAATTAGAATGGAAACGTGCTTTTCCGACCCTTGAGTAAAAATTTCTGGATTAAAACTTTTCACACCACAGTCGGAGGTGTGTAATGATGCAAGCAACGCAAGCACCCATTGTCTTTCTTGGGATGTTACTCTTTTTCCCGATCCTATTCGGTGTCTTTTACTTTGTCTGGCCCATTAATCATTGGGTAGCCTTCCTAATTCTATGCTTAGGAATCTCTGCTGATGTGGTCGGCGGGTGTAAACTCATTGATCAGATGTTGAACCATGCCTGAGACAGCTTGATCAATATCGATTGATAATGGCGTGATTGAATTGATTGGCCGGATACCCTTAGCCAAACACAGTTGCTTACTCCAAGCGTGGGGGTAAGGCTGAAATTCCGTGCAAGCTAGAGGGGCTGAATCCGGCTAAGCCACTAAAAGATTGCCGGGGAGTCAGTCCTGATGAGTGGCTAGTACAGTATCAAGCCGAAGATGAATGCTCCCGATCGGCTCAGCCCCAACGGATGAGTCCTGCTCACCCAGAAGTGCTGTCGAAGGGTCTGGGAGCTTATCGGTAACCCTACAATTTACGGCTGACAGACCACAAGTCTTGCCGCAGGCAGCGTTGCGCGACTAAATCTCTCTGAATGAGCTTACTTTTTATGGATATCTTATCCATTCTTTGATAAAGTTATCTCATCGGTATCCTGAGAATAGGGACGCTTATTACAAAGCGTTTAGAATATTTAGATTTTACAATCATCTTTCACAATAGATCATCAATCTGAATTTCTTCGTAAAGGAGTCATCTTCAAGTTTTTTTATTTGCATAATTTTTTATCAAAAAGTCATTTTATAACTAGATTTAATATTTTTCTCTCATATAATTAGAGCAATATTATCAAGAAGATCGTCAAGGAAATTGATTGGGATCGGCATTGGAGATTTCCATGAAAATTTTAATTGTAGAAGATGATATAAGCATTGCTAAGACTTTACAGTTATTGTTCTCTACCTGTAATTATGCGGTTGATCTGGCCTTTGACGGGGATACAGGCTTGCAAATGGCAGATATCTACGAATACGATCTGTTTTTGCTGGATGTTCTTCTTCCTAAACTTGATGGTATTAGCCTATGCAAATATCTACGGTCCAAAGGATGCCAAAGTCCCATCTTGTTATTGACAGGGCAGGACGGGGCCAAGGAAAAAGCGATCGCATTGAATACAGGAGCCGATGATTATGTCGTTAAACCATTTGATCCTGAAGAACTGATTGCCCGGGTACAAGCTCTCTTGCGACGGAGTGGTCCCACTAACCAAGCCATCTTAAGTTGGGGACAACTCTCCGTTGATCCCGTTGCTCGTACAGTGGCTTATAAAACTCGTCTGTTATTGGTTTCACCCAAGGAATATGCCATTCTGGAGGTCTTATTGCGCAAACCCCAGCAAGTCCTGAGTGCCAGTGCTATTCTTGATCATGCCTGGACATCGTTGGATGCCCCCGGTGAGGATGTCGTACGATCGCATATTAAGGAATTACGACGTAAACTCACCGCAGCAGGTGCCCCTAAGGATTTTATTAAAACGGTTTATAAGGTTGGCTATCGGCTCAATCCTCTCTACAGTTCTCCAGTGGTTCCCAAGCTTCGAGAACACCTGACTCCACCCCAAGTTGCTGAATTAAATGCCGTTAATGAAGAGTTACGATCGCTCCTAGAGCAACTGCGATCGACCCAAGCCGAATTGCAACAGAAACACCAGGAACTAGAAGCGGCCTATCAAACCATTGCGCAAGAGCGACAACAATTACAAGCTGCTCGTGATGAACTAGAACAACGGGTGGCTGAGCGGACAGCCGAACTCATGGCCACAAACCAGGCTCTACAGGAACGACAGGAGCAATGGCAGGCATTATTTGATCATGCCCTGGATGCAATCGTCATTACCGACGCCAGGGGAAACTATGTTGATATTAATCCAGCGGCCTGTGACTTGTTGGATATTCCCAGAACACAAATCTTGCCTACCCATATTGTCCAGGCTTCTGCCTTAGGAACCCATGAGGAGGACCTATGGCAAGTCCTTAGCCAACAGGGAGAGGTATCTGGTGAGTTTTATGTCTATCGTCAAGATGGCATTATTTTGGAAGTTGAAGTCAATGCGATCGCAAATTTTATTCCTGGTCTCAACCTCGCCATTATGCGAGATATTAGTGAACGTAAACTCAGGGAGATTGAACGCCATCAGGCTACCCTTGCCCTACGCGAAAGTGAACGTAAACTAGCAACCGTCATAAAAAATCTACCAGGTTATGTTTATCGAGTTGCCAATGATTTGAATTATACGCCAGAATTTATTAGTGAAGGAGTTGTTAATATTACAGGTTATCATCAAGCAGACTATCTGATTTATCGCACGATTTCTCACGGGAAAGAGATTCATCCAGATGATGTGGAACTAGTCTGGGATTGTATACAGCAAAAGATTGTTGATCATCAACCCTACGAATGCGAATATCGTATTATCACCCGCTCAGGGACGCTAAAATGGGTGTGGGAACGAGGACAGGGAATTTATGATGATACCGGAAAACTGCTATATCTAGAAGGCCAGAAGTGTTGAAAGTTAGGTTAAGCGATGGAAAAAAGGGACAGAATGCAGTATTCTGTCCTCTAACAAATAAAAAAATGATGTTCTATGATAGCCTCATTCCCGAAGCTTGTCAAATTGATCTTGAAGCAGCTTTGTCC
>NZ_JBRCAD010000158.1:0-76944 GCF_053493415.1 Trichothermofontia sp.
CGGGATGTAGCAGCGGCTCAGGTAGTGAGGCAGCGCGGGATTGCAGCGGTGGGGCACATCGTCAAGAAGCTTGGTGAGGGCAATGTCTAAGACACCCTGTGAGCCAAGAATCCCCGCGCCTTTAGGCCGGGGAGTTGTCAACCAACCCAAATGTCCTTAGGGATGCTTGGGTTTATTTTTGGGACGCTGGGGAGTAGGCCAGACCCTTAGGGCGCGATCGGATAGGCCCCCGGCTTAACTCGCAGTTCGTGAACTTTGCCTTGGCGGTTGACTTCCACTAGTAAGGTACTGCCAACCCTACTTCCCTCAACAATTGCCTGAACTTCTGCAGCGGAAGCTACGGGGTTTCCCTCCAGCCGCTGAATAATATCCCCTGCCCGTAATCCAGCCTGGGCGGCGGGCGATGGGGTGAGGACTTGCACAATCAATACGCCCCGATCTTGCCCGATCGTCACCCCCAGATCCCCGTCCTTGTTCAATTCCTTGCGGAGTTCCGGGGTCAGATCCACCATCTGGATACCCAGGAAGGGATGCTCTACCCGGCCTTTGTTGAACAGTTGTTCCGCAATGCGCTCGGCGGTTTCGATCGGGATGGCAAAACCCAGTCCCTGGGCATTGGCACGGATGGCGGTGTTGATGCCAATCACCTCCCCGCGATCGTTGAGTAACGGTCCCCCCGAATTGCCGGGATTAATGGCGGCATCGGTTTGGATGAAGCTCACCCGTTTTTCGGGAATGCCCACCTGGGAACTCGATCGTCCGATCGCGCTAATAATCCCCGCCGTCACCGTGCTATCTAACCCCAAGGGATTGCCGATGGCGATCGCCCACTGGCCGGGCGCGAGGTTATCCGATCGGCCTAGGGGAGCCACGGGTAACTCTCTAGCGTCGATGCGAATGACGGCAATATCGGTGACGGGATCTGTCCCAATCACCCGCCCCTCAAACTGGCGACCATCTTTCAACGAAACCCGCACGGTTTTGGCCCCATCGACAACGTGGGCATTGGTAATCAGCCGCCCATCGGCGCTTAGGATAAACCCAGAGCCAGTCCCCCGTTCCACTCGCTCACCAGAGGGCGGCAGCATATTGCCAAAGAAGCGGCGCAGGAGCGGATCATTGAGCGCTTCGGGGAGGTCGCTGGCCACTTGCCGGGTGGCATCAATCCGGACCACGGTTGGCCCCACCCGCTCCACCGCCTCTGCAATAAAATTAGGGTTATTGCGCTCGATCACCCGCACCTCGCGTTCTGCTGGTTGGGCCATTGGCAGCGATTGCAATACGACCGGGATCGTGTGTGCGGCAGGCGGGGTTGCGGGCCAAAAGCGACTTACCCCTACCCCCACCCCCCCGCCGATCAGCAAGAGGGTTACATAAATCCCCAGTTGTCCGATTGATCGCCCCATAGTTCCCTAGCCCAATCTATAACGGCATCATCCAGTGCTACTGTTCCCACTGTAATCAAAAAAACTTCCGGATTTGTGCCCCTTGCGTCTCAAAACTTGACCGAAAACCTTGCGAAATGTAAACCCATGCGATCGCGTTCCCCTAACATCGACTTCTACTTTTGCCGCCCGTGGTTATTGGGCCTGCTGACGCTAGGCACCGTGGGGTGGGGGGCAGGCGGGGCTGCTCAACCGGCCTCACCCTGTCCACCCGCCGCCCTGGATCGGTTAAGCTTGCATCGAGTGGTACCGGGGGAGACGATCGCCAGTCTGGCCCAGCAGTATCAACTCAGGCCGGAAACCTTGCTTGGTCTGAACCCCGGTCTACGACAGGGGGGGGCGATCGTAGGGCAGGAGATTGTCATTCCCCCCCATGATGGGGTTCGGATTGCCGTTGCCCCTGGGACAACCTGGCAACAACTGGCGCAAACCTATACGATCCGGGCAGATGTGTTGTTTGAAGCTAATGGCTGTGTGGCCACCCCCACGGTTGTCTTTATCCCAGGGGTCACCTGGTCACCGGCATTGGCGACATCGGCGGAGGTATCCCCCCGCCCGCTGGTGGCAGAGACACAACTGTTTAGCGTCCTGACCCACTATCCCTTACCCAATAATCCCGCCACGGTGTTGACCCCCTATGGTTGGCAACGGTCACCGGGAACGGCAACCCCCAAATTTCAGAGTGGGGTGCAACTGCGGGCGGCTCCCGCAACCCCCATTGCAGCGGCGGGGGCCGGGACGGTTGCCTTTGCTGGCCGGGAAGCGGGCTATGGTAATCTCGTCGTGATCAACCATGTCCTGGGGTTACAAACCCGCTATGCCTCCCTGGGGACGATCGTGGTGACAGCCGGTCAAGCGGTCCAGGCGGGGGAAATCCTTGGTTACTTAAGTCCACTGATAGATCTGAACGAACCGTCGGCGCTCCTGTTTGAAGTGCGTCGGAATTTGGCAGCGGGCTGGGTAGCTCAGGACCCCATGCCATACCTGGCTGAGACCGTTCGCTAGCCTCAGCATCCTGGCTCAAGTCTACACACAGTCACCCAATGATTTCTAGGGAAGGCAAATGCGATGAAGGTGGGTTTTATTGGCCTGGGGACAATGGGGGCACCGATGGCGCTCAACTTGCTCAAGGCAGGGCATACCGTAACGGTCCACAACCGTACCCGCGATCGCGAACTCGCCGTCGCTGCTGCTGGGGCGAACCGCGCCGCTTCTCCCAGTGAGGCGGCCAGAGGCGCCGAGGTGATCATTACCTGTGTCAGCGATAGTCCCGATGTGGAAGCCGTCATTCTGGGGGAAAACGGTGTGATTCATGGCGCACAACCGGGCGCGATCGTGATTGATATGTCCACGATTAGCCCGATCGTCACCCGTGCCATTGCCGCCCAATTGGCTACTCAGGGGATCAAAATGCTGGATGCGCCCGTGTCCGGTGGGTCGGAAGGGGCACAAAACGGCACACTGTCCATCATGATTGGGGGCGATGCCGAAACCGTGGCCCAAGCCCTACCCGCACTCCAGGCAATGGGCAAAACCATTACCCATGTTGGCGGCCTCGGGGCCGGACAGCTCACCAAGGCGATCAACCAGGTGATTGTCGCTGGCACCTATTTAGCGGTCGCGGAAGGGATGGCCCTAGGGCTGAAGGCGGGGCTGGATCTGGAGCAGGTGGTGCAGGCGGTGGGCAGTGGGGCGGCAGGCTCGTGGGGGCTAACCCACCGCTCGCAGAATATGATCACCAATACCTATCCCCTGGGTTTCCGAGTACGCTTGCATCACAAGGATCTGAAAATTGCCCTGGAAGCGGCGCGGGAATTGGGGGTGGTATTGCCCGTGGCGGCCTATGTGGATCAAATTGAAACGGGACTCATTGCCCGTGGCTATGGCGATGAGGATGTGTCCGCGATCGCCCGCAGTATTCGGGAACAGTCAGGCATCGCGGGATAGCCGACAATTAGACCGGGTCGGCGCATGATGACCATGCCCGTGTTTGAGGACAACGAAAACACCCGCTCAACCCATTCGCTAAACAGGGTATCCATAAATTTCATGTGAGGACAGCAATTATTATCAGTACCCGCAACATGAGCAAGACGGAATGCCCAGCCGATGGATGCCAATACAGTCGTTCCCTTGCTAATGAAGTGCTGTCAAGCCTAGCGAACAAGGGGCTTAAGCCCCTTGTCTGGACCTTACCGAGTAGGGAAGTGCTGTAACCTCAGGAGCATCGCCAAGGCAAATATGTAAGTCCGACAGCGTGGCGTGCAAGTAGAAACGATTCGTCACCCTTTGGTTACGACAGAAGCTGACTTGGGCGGTCCCCCAGGCGGCTGGGCACGGTGGGATAACCCACTCAAAAGGGCGATCGCGATCGCGACGCCGCCCCCCACATAGAACACCGCCGTCCCCGCCTGTTGCCAAACTGGCCCCAACAGGAGTGGTGAGATAAATTGGCCCAGGGAAGAGCAGCCAGTGCCGATCGCCAATACCCCCGCCCGTTGCCGATCGGGGGCCAGATCTGACAGCCGACTATAGAGGTTCGGCATGATAATGCCAAAGCCTACCCCAAACAGCAGGGCGGTTAGCAAAATCCAGGGCACGATGGTCAAGGCCGGAATCGTCACCAGGGTGAGAGCCATCAGGGCAAAGCCAAGGGCGATCGCCTTTGTGGACCCCACACGACTGGCCAACCGACTTGCCCCCACCCCCGAGATCACCGCTGCGCCGACCGCCCGTGACGCCAGGATCAGACCATTGAGCAACGTATCCGCCCCGATCGCGGCCCTGAAATGGAGGGGCGCATAAATAATCACGATGTAAAACAGGACCGAAGCCAAACCCAGCCCTAGGAATAGAACCAGCACCTCCGGTCGTTGCAAGGTTTGCCACAATTCCTGGGTTTGACCTAAACGCACCGCTGCCGCTTGGGGTTCCTCCGGTTCTCGCAGGATCAATAACGCAGCTACCGCCACTGGAATCCCCAACCCGTAGAGGGCGAAGGCCCACTGCCAGCCCCAGGTGCGCCCGATCCCACCGCTTAAGATCGGGAAAATAATCGTCGCCACCGACAGGACACTGGTGGCATAGCCCATCAGCTTGGTGCGGGACTCGCCCTCATAAAGACTGCCCAACACCCCAATACTGGCCGCTGCAATCCCGGCACTGGCCATTCCCACCAAGGCACGCGATAACAGCAAACCGGCAAAATCGGTCATATAGGCCCCAATCGCGCCAAACAGGGCATAGGCCAATAGGGCGGGCACCAACACCTTCACCTTGCCAATACGATCGGCCAGAATCCCCCAGACCGGGCTAAACAGGGCCGTGGTGAGCGTGTGCATACTGACGAGCAGCCCAGCCCAGCGGGGGTCCACCTGGAGGGTTGCCACAATCTCCGGAAAGAGGGGAGCGACGATCGTGCCCGTAACACTGGTCAAACCACCCGCCGCCAGCATTAGGAGGAGGATTGGGCGCTGTTCCGGTTTAATAAAATCGAAAGGTCCCTGGGGACGAAGCGTTCTAGGATCTGTCATACAGGTGTGTGTCAAGGACCGGGCAAATGGCTCTGCGCAGGAACTGTCTGCGACTATACCTTAGCGGCTGCTGAGGTCGCCCGTTTTGATCAGAGCGCGCTCAACCGTCACCGGGGATGCCGGGAGGCATTGATGCAAGGTGGGGTCCCCAGCGCGTGGGCATTGAGTCGGACAGGGAACTTGGACAGGGAACAAAGTGACACCCCGCACCATCTCAATTGACGACCCGTCCCGCTATTGGCAATGCTCGCCACCTTGAGAGTGGGAGAGTGCCCCCTGCGCCATTGCAAGGGATGACCGGCCCCCCTGATCACAGCCGCCCTAGCAGGGCTATCGGCACAATACCGGATGGGTGTGCCCGTTATCCTGGTTAGGGTTGCCAACGAACTTGCAGACCGATACAGCGCCCCCTAACGACGCTACGGGGTGACTAACCCGGCGATCTTTGCCTTGCAGCGGGTAATAATCGGGCAATACGAACAGTTTATGCAACAATCTAAACAGTTTGCGGCACCGCCAAACGGGAGTACTGAGGGACACCATCCTGTCGCTGAATCGGCTGTCTAAACATCGGTCAATGGAGTAGATCGTGGAAGTAATCAAGGAGTACATGCAGGCCATCTATAAGCATGGTCTCTATCCGGACGAATACATTTGTCACCACAAGCAGGGGAGTTGGGTTGAGATTGAGGCTGTCCCTGGTGGGCAGCGTTCTAAGGTTTTAAGCTTTTGCAGCAACGACGTTTTAGGACTGGTGCAATCAGATGCCGTCAAACAAGCCGCGATCGCGGCCATTCTCCAATATGGCACCTCGAATAGCTCCTGTTCCTCCCTCAGTGGCCGCATTGACCTGCACCGGCAACTAGAACAAGAAATTTCCGCCTTTAAGCATCTACCCCATACCCAACTGTTCCTCAACGCTTGGATGGCTATGCAGGCCCTCATTGATGCCTACTGCCACCTAGCTATCCCCGTTCCTGGCTTCCAAAATACCCGCGAAGCCCTGATTATGACGGATGTGCTTAACCACGGCTGCATTGTCTCGGCGGTGGCTAATGCGGATAACCGATCGGGCAAAATGTTCAGCCATAGCCCCAATGTGCGGGTGAAAGCCTATCGCCACTGTGATGTGGAAGACCTCAGCCGGAAGCTGCGGCGCTATGCCAAGCCCAACGATCGCATCCTGGTGGTGTCCGACGCTGTGTTCTCAATGGATGGCGATTTGGCTCCGCTACCGCAAATGGTGGAGGTGTTGGAGCATTATCCCGGCAGTGTGTTGGTGATGGATGAGGCCCACGCCAGTGGTGCGATTGGCCCCAATGGGGGGGGAATTTATGAACATTTCGGTATGACCCCCCAACAGGTCCTCGATCGCGGCGTTGTACCGTTGATTATGACCACCTTCTCCAAGTTTGCGGCCTCAGCCGGGGCGGCAATTAGTAGCCACCTGCCAGAGTTAATCGATCTGCTGGAAGCTTCGCCCACCTCGATCGGGACCATTTCCCTGCCGCCGCCCACCACTGCCGCTGCCCTGGAAAGCATTCGCCAGGTCCGCCAACACCCGGAACTGGTACAAACCCTCCAGGCCAATACCCAATACCTGCGATCGCGGCTGGTGGAGCAGGGGTTTAACGCGATCGGTGAGACAAATGTCATCCCGGTCTTGCTGCCCCCGGAACTTGCCCCCAAGCCCTTTGCCCGTCACTTGTTGGAGCATCATGGGATTTGGATCTCGCCGATTTGGTTTATTGCCAAACCGCGCCTACGGATTACCGCAACCGCCCTCCATACCCAGGCCGAGATAGAGCAATTGGTGGAAGGGATGGTGGCAACCCGTGAAGCCTTTTATAAGTCAATGATTAGTGCCTAACGATTGCAGGGGATGCAAACGATTGATAGATACGGCGGCTGGCACGATATCGATCAACGGTCAGCCCACGATTCCCTCTGGACCCGCGAACGATTCCCTCTGGACCCGCGATAAGGCGATCGGTATCCCCCAGCAGCCCTGGCCGTGAGCGATCGCTCACCCAAGCGCAGATGCCCGGAGTATCTGGCCACCGATCGCTACGATCGCCGTCGAGACGATCGCGGACTCAACACATAGGCCGCAATGCCCCCGCCAATCAAACCAAAGAGGTGACCCTGCCAGGAAACCCCATAGCTCAGGGGCAAAATCCCCCAGAGCATCCCGCCATAGAGGACAATCACCACCACGGAAAAGGCGATCGCGGGCAGACTGCGATCGAAATATCCCCGCATAATCAAATAACCCAGATAGCCAAACACCAGACCACTGGCCCCAATATGAATCGACGTTGGCGCACCGATCAGCCAGGTGCCGAGGCCGCTGACAATCCAAATAATGAAGGTTACAGGCCAAAAATCACGGGTTTCCCGCCACATGACCAACCAGCCAAGGGTCATGACCAACCAGCCAAGGGTGAGGAAGGGGAGAGTATTCGAGATCAGATGCAGCAAGCTCCCATGTAAAAAGGGGGCAAAAATAATCCCCCGTAATCCCGCCAGATGATGGGGGTGAATACCGAGGAGATTCAGACGTCCGCCAAAGAAGAGCCAGTTGGCAAAAAAAACGAGCCACATCAAACCAACAAACCCCCCCAGGATCAAGCCTTGTACCTTCAGCTCTCGCCATAGGGCCTGTGTTTCATTTTGCGTCATAGTCAGTACCGCTCAATAACCAGCATCGGCTCAGGCAGGGATGCCTAGGCTCCAAGGATCACGGCTACTGCGGTTGGGCTGGATGCCGTTGGCGATCAGGTCATTGCCCAGAGCCAGGGGAACCCAACCTCCCCCGCAATCCCGCCCTGTCCCCTGCCGCCCCCTAGGGCTTAGGGGAGTTCAGGATTGCTGCCTTGAAGGTCTATGTTGATATCTGTTGATATCTATATATCAAGGATAGTCATTCAGACCCGACATAGGGAGTCGGCGAGGACGGGTTTGGCTTCGCCGGTTTGACATCCGCCTATGCCATCTGACGCATCACGATTAACTAGCCCGATGTTGGGCAACATCCCATTCATGGGCATAGCCTGCAGCGCCGTGTCTTGAGAAATCGCCCGCAAAATCTTGCCCGCAAAGCCACGTAGCCCAGTACTGCTGAGGATATCAGCGCCTGCAAGATAGGGCAGGGTTAACACGTCTATCCGGATCTGTCCCTAAAAGTTTAAAATATTTAATTGTTCCGCGTCCTGGGGGAATAATTAAAAAACAATATCAGTGGCGCTCCCAATCCCCCCTAGAATACTGACTGGCTAATTTTGCAGAAACTGGCGCTATGCCTCAGGTTGCTCTGATTTATCCCCAGATTCCCCCCAATACCGGTAATATTGCCCGCACCTGTGCAGCAACGAAGACCGCCCTGCATTTGGTTGGCCCCCTTGGCTTTGAGATCAGCGATCGCACCTTAAAGCGGGCCGGCCTGGACTACTGGCCCTACGTCGAAGTCCATTACCACGAAAGCCTTGCAGCCTTTCAAGCCTGCCATGCCCAACAGGGTGGACGCTGGATTGGCTTTGCCACCCAAGGGCAACACAACTATACCCACTTCCGCTTTCAGGCCGATGACTGGCTGCTGTTTGGCAGCGAGACGGCAGGTCTGCCCACGGCTGTCCTCGCTGCCTGTCAGGCGACCGTGTATATCCCCATGTCCCAAACACAGGTCCGTAGTCTCAACCTCTCCGTAAGTGCGGCCTTAGGGTTGTTTGAAGCACGTCGCCAACTGGGGTATTTAGATTAGCCGATTGGGCAATAAGGTCCGAGCCAAGTTGCGGCGACTTTAGGGGGGCGATCGGTCGGATGGCGTCTATCCGGTCCTCGCAACCCTGAGGCCACTTGTCCGAAAATATGAGCCACCGATCGCCGAAATACAGATAGCTAGGCTACAAAAATGATCCTTTCTAATAAGAGATTCCTATAGCTAAAGCCGCAACTCAGGCATTCGCTATCGATAGATTTTTGTCATTATCCTTCCCGTTTCTGTCCGGACGTTCCCGATTGAGGGTGAATAGTTTTGGCACGGGTGGCTGCTGAATCCCAGCTATAGCAACTATTAGCAGGCGATCGTCCAGAGCGTTGTGGCGACGATCAACCACGAGAGGGTGTGCACCAATGGGGATATCGGCAGGGATTAATACGGATGCAATTTTGCCCGACTTGCCTTAGAGTTCGCCTTTACAAGGGTGATCTGCCCGCTTTTGAGCTACAGAAATCAGCAGAGAACAGCGATTTCTCAGGCAATCTGGCTGTCATTAAACAGTCCAATCAGATTTTGATAAGTTTCTGAATCTTGTCTAAATCAGAAAAGCAGGGTAAGCTTTCGTGAGTGTAATTACCGTCAATGACGCTGATCGCTAACTGGTTGTGATCTTTGTCATTGATCTGCAACTGCCCGAAGTACCCGAATTCAGTCCGAAGTACCCAAGACAGTTCATGCTGGTCGTTTAGGAGGTCGTTCCTTGACACGAGGATTTTCAGAAGGGGTTAAGCCGTTATGCGTCCCTGCCGCTATGCCCAGCGCAGCAGCGGGGCACGTAGATCAGGCGAACACGGTGGACCGTGCCACTGTGCTCCCCGACGTAAACTCTAAAGGGGAAGTTTCGGCCCTTGAGCAACTCAAGCAGGCACTCCCCGACCTTGGCCGCAATCGTCGTGCCCACACATCTGCCGCGATGCTCGGGCTAGCGCTTTCCGTCGGGATTTCTGACTTTTTGCTCCATTCCCAACGGGGTCAAGCCCTCGCCGTTGAGCCAAATTCTGCTACTACGAGTGAGGCCGCTGTTCCCGTCCTGCCGACCGCTGCCGACTTGGCGGCTACTGTCTCTGAGGTTGAGCCAAGCGAAGCCCCGATCACGACTTTCTCCTCTGAGACTGAGGTTAAAGCCACTGTCCTGGAGCATATTGTTCAGGAAGGTCAGACGCTTTGGGATATTGCACGGCTCTATCGGGTTGATGCGGCGGCGATCGCGGCTTCTAACCATTTGCCCCCGGAAACTGTCCTACGGGTGGGCCAAATTCTGCGCATTCCCTCGATCAACGGGATTGTGCATGAATTGCAGGCTGGTGAAACCCTGGAGGCTGTCTCCCGGACCTATCAGGTTGCACCCCAGCAATTGGCTGCCCCAGGTGAAGGCCAAGGGACCCCAAACCCCGTTGTGGTGCCGGGGAACGTCAATGACCTGCTCAAGGCCAAGCAAGAGGTGGCCCTTAACCGCCTGAAAGAGAAGCGGGAATCCCTCAAGCAGAGCTTAGAAACCCTGCAAACAGCCCCTGCGCCGGAGACAACCGCACCGGAGACAACCGCGCCAGCGTCTCCCTTGACGGTGAGTGCAGCCCTGGAGTCGAGCCAGCCTTTTCCAACCCCAACTGCTCTAGCCGAAAGGGCGGGTACTGGGGCCGCTAGTAGCGCGGCAACGCCCCCAACCGCCGTGCCTACGGTTCCTCCCCTGCTGCAAGCGGGGGTTTCCCAAGATAAGCCCCTACAGATTGCTGCAATTCCCAACCTGCGTACGGTGCCTTATCAAGTGCAGGTAGGCGATACCCTCAACGAAATTGCCAATCGCTATGGTACTTCCCAGGCGGAATTGATTAACCTCAATCGACTGCGTGATCCCAATGTGCTTTGGGCGGGTCAAACGCTCCAAGTTCCCCACGCTGCTGCCCAGATGGCAGATCAAGCCGCCGTTGTCGCGCTCCGGCTAGAAGACACGGAGGTGCGATCGGAGGTAGAACTACCATCGCCTTTGAGTACCCCCCCGGCAGCCGCCTCTCCGGCGGCGCCCCAAGCCGTCGCCAGTATTACCCCAGGGGGCAATACGTATCGGGTGAATCCTGGGGATACCTTGGATGGGATTGCCCGGAATTATGGGGTTTCGCGTGACCTCTTGGTGGCGGTTAACCAAATCAGTGACCCCAACCGCATTGAGGTTGATCAGGTACTGCGTATCCCCCAGGCGAATCGTAGCCCGGTGGCAGCTATGGGTGGTGGACTGCCTGTGGTGACGGGTGTGCCAGTGGAGACCCGCAATTTCCCAGCGACCTCGCCAATGGCGTCTAACCCGACGGTATTCCCTAACCTCGTGAGTCCTGCTGGGACTACGACTGTACCCACTACCAGTGGTCCGAACTCGGATATTCCGGTGATCACAGGTATACCAGTCCCAGAGGTGGATCAGGCGTCGGCGATTGCCTTTGCGCCGATTGGTACCCGGCAACCCCAAGCCCCACCCGTTGAAGCCGCGCCTAGCTTTGAGCCGCAACGACAGTACAGTCCCTATGTGGAGCGGCTGAAGGCTGAGGTTATGCAACTGCGATCGCGCTATTCCAGTTGGACCCCTAGCCAGACAACGGCCACCAGCCCAACCCCAGTCACGGCGGATGAAGCCGTGGCCGCGACGATCGCTCCGACGCTTAGCCCGACGGCGATTGCCCCAGCCACCTCGGCGGCCCCAACGCGATCGGGTGCCCGTGTGAATCCTGACTGGCAAGGGGTCGAAAACTACAACGCGGGGATTTACCGTCGCTGGCAATCGGGCCAAACGGCTCGTGTGGAAGCCCCCAAGGTAGCTCCAGTCCCCAGTGAACAATTGATTGCGGCAGCTCCCTTGACCTCTGAGGCCTATGACCCGATTATTCAGCAATCCCTAGGTCGGACGGTTTCTCCGGATCTCCCGGCCCTATCCAATCCCGATTCCTATCTCCCCGACGCGGCCCCGGTCTTTAACGGCTATAGTTGGCCTGCACGTGGGGTGCTGACCTCTGGGTTTGGTTGGCGCTGGGGTCGGATGCACAAGGGGATTGACATCGCCGCGCCGATCGGGACGCCGATCGTGGCCGCCGCCGGTGGCGTGGTGGTGACGGCGGGTTGGAATTCCGGTGGCTATGGTAATCTGGTGGAGATTCAGCACCCCGACGGTAGCCTGACCCTCTATGCCCATAACAACCGCATTCTGGTCCGTCCGGGGCAGCAGGTGGAGCAAGGTCAGCAAATTGCTGAGATGGGCAGTACGGGCTTTAGTACGGGTCCACACCTCCACTTTGAGATCCATCCGGCAGGTCGGGGAGCCGTTAACCCGATCGCGTTCCTGCCGAGTCGTTAAGGGATCTCGCGCTTAACCATTTCATTTTTTGTTTCTCCGCTAGTCTAATTCGCTACAAATTGTGTGGGGGAGCCGATTGGCTCCCTTTTTTCATGCGATGATGCAGAGGAGAGGTGCGCTTAGGCTATGTTCCCAGTTATCTACTCAGACGCGTTTCTTGAGCACAAAACGGGGCGGTTGCATCCTGAATCGCCCGATCGTCTGGTGGCAATTGTGGCGGGTCTACGGGCAGCCCCCTGGGCGGATCAGCTCCAGTGGCGATCGCCCACGCCGATCGCTGAGCGTGACCTGAGTGTGATTCAGAAAGTTCATACCCGTTCCTATCTAGAACGGTTGAGCCAATTGGCGGCGATGGGGGGGGGGCTGTTAGACAGTGATACGGTGGTTTCTCCCCGCAGTTATGACGTGGCCCAACTGGCGGTGAGTGCCTGGTTGGATGGGGTGGATGGGGTGCTTGCAACGGGTGAACCCGCTTTTGCGTTAGTCCGTCCGCCGGGGCATCATGCCCTCTGGAATCAGGGGATGGGGTTTTGTTTATTGGCCAATGCGGCGATCGCGGCCTACTATGCGCTGCAACAACCGGGTGTGGCGCGGGTGGCGATTCTGGATTGGGATGTTCATCACGGCAATGGCACCCAAGCGATCGTGGAAGATCACCCCCAAATTGCCTATTGTTCTCTGCACCAGTTTCCCTGCTATCCGGGAACAGGCAAAGCCACCGATCGGGGAAAATACCAAAATGTCTTGAATATCCCCTTGCCGCCGGGGAGTACGATCGCCGATTATTTGCCCCCCCTCCAACAGCAGGCAATCCCATTTTTACAAGCCTTTCAGCCGGATTTGCTGCTGGTCAGTGCCGGATATGACGCCAACCATCATGATCCCCTGGCAAGCCTGTGCCTACAACCGGCTGACTTTGGGGGATTGACCCATGATTGCCTGCAAGTGACCCGGCGGATTTTATTTGGTTTGGAGGGGGGCTATGATTTGGACACACTAACCGCCTCGGTATTGGCCACAATCGCGGCGTGTCTACCGTTGGCGACGCCCCCTTCTGGGGGGTAAGCCGAGCGTTGACCCGTTGACCCACAACTATTGGGGGTCCAAAACAGGACATCCGTTTCACGGGGTATATTGGCAGAAAGACTGGCCTGCCTGGACAGTGGTCATCGAACACTTTGGGGCTGAAACCCCGTCCTGCTAGGACGGCTTTACGTCTCACAGCCTAGCGAGTATAACGTGAGCGATGTCAATGGCTGACCACACCGGCGTGCATATCCCATCCCCAGAAATCTCATGGATAGACCGAAACGGAAAAAACAGCCCCCCCTGATTCTGACCTTGGGTACGCCGTTGCTGCTCATTGTGGGTGGCATCACCGCTTACTGGGCCTTGGCAAGCCGCCAAACGCATCTGGCTGCTGTTCCCGTGGGGGCTAATGTGATTCCACGATCGGCCCCCCTCACGGTTACCCTTAGCACTGATCCGGCTCAGTGGCAGCCATTTCAGGAATTTGGGACGCCCCGCTCCCGTGCATTGGTCCAGGATGCCCTGAGGCAGTGGCGCGATCGCTGGCTGACCCGTAATGGCTACACCTACGAACGGGATATCCAACCCTGGCTGGGGGATGCCTTTACCCTAGCGGTGCTGCCCCGGACTGCGCCGGTCCTGAGTGCGAGCCAGCCCAGTCCCGCCTACTCCTTTTTAGCCGTGTTACCGATCGCCGATCCAGCCTTAGCCAAACAGGTGTTGAGCAAACCCCAGTCCCCCGCGAATCGTCCTTGGGTGGAGCGTGCCTATCGGGGCTTTGCGATCTTTGAAACCCCCGGTGACCCAGCCCAAACCCTCTCGCTCACGGTTCTGGATAACCGCTATGTGGTAATTACCACCGATCCGAAGGTGACGGAGCGGGCGATCGATGCCTATCGGGGCGATCATAGCCTCACCCAGACGCCGGGGTATCGACGAGCCTTTGCCAGCATTGAGGTAGACAAGCCCTTCGCCCAGCTTTACCTCAACGTGCCGGAGGCTGCCACCCTCAGCCTCAGTCAGGCTCCCAAGTCCTTCCCCTCCCAAGCCTTAACCCAATTACAGCAGCAACAGGGGATGGCTGTGACAGCCCAGTGGCGGGATAACGGCATGGCACTCCAGGGTATCTCCTGGCTCAAACCCGATAGCAGCGTTAAAAAACGGGTCACCAATACCGGTAACAACATGGCTGCTCGCCTGCCCGACAGTACGTTCATGATGCTCACGGGGGGTAATCTGCAACACCTCTGGCAGGACTACATCCAGGCGGCAGAGGCCAACCCCAACTCTCCGATCAACCCCGATAGCCTGCGGGTTGGGGTCAAATCGATTACGGGTATGGATCTGGAGCAGGATTGGCTGCGCTGGATGGGCGGGGAATTTGCCCTCGCCTTACTCAGACCCCCAACCAGCGATCGCCCCCAATTTGCGGCAGGCTTAACCCTGATGGTACAGGCCAGCGATCGTCGAGCGGCGGAGACCGCCCTGCAAACCCTCGATCGTCAGGTTCAGGAGCGCTATCGCTTTCGGGTTGAAACCGTCGAAGTCAACCGTCAACCCGTCACCCAGTGGACACCGCCCGTTGCTGTCAGCGGTCTTACCGTCACCCACGGTTGGCTAGAGGGCAACACGGTCTTTTTGACCCTGGGTCCCCAATTGGCCAGTCAATTGGTCCCCCGCCCCACCCAACCCCTCAGCCAATCGGAAGCCTATCAGAGCACCGTTCCCATGCAGCTCAATCCCAGTAACGGCCATTTCTACTTGAACCTCAGCCCACCCGTGCCTACCCGGTCCCTCTCCCTACCCTGGGCCAGTGATCGCCAACCCTTGCTAGAGGGCTTGCAGGCGATCGGTGTCACTGCTGCTGTCAATGACCAACGCACCACCCGTTACGATATTTTTGTCAAACTGAATCGGGGAACACCTTAGCCACGCTAGCGAGGAGAGATGGGACCGGAACTGATCACAATTCTGGCGACAGCGATCGCCACGTCAACGCCCCTAATTTTTGCTTGTATGGGGGAAACCCTGACAGAGCGGGCGGGGGTGATCAACCTCTCCCTGGAGGGGACGATGCTCCTGAGTGCCATGACGGGTTTTGCGATTGCCAAATACAGTCATAGCCTCCTGTTGGGATTTCTGGGGGCGGCGATCGTGGGGATGCTGGTCGCTTTAGTGGTTGCCTATGGGGCCATTACCCTGCACCAGTCTCAGGTGGCGATCGGCTTTGTGTTGACCTTGCTGTGCGGCGACTTGTCTTCCTTCCTGGGGAACCCTGTAGTGCGAGTTCCCGGTCCCACCGTACCGCACTTTCCCCTACCGGGCTTGCAACAGCTTCCGATCGTCGGCCCTCTGTTTTTCCAAGCCGATCTGTTGGTCTATAGCAGCTATCTGCTGATCGGTTTTTGCTGGTTTTATCTATATCGCACCCGCAGTGGGTTAACCCTACGGGCGATCGGGGAACAACCAGCAGCAGCATTTGCCCGGGGGATACCCGTCATCCGCTGGCGCTATGTCTATACCCTGCTGGGTGGTGCCCTGGTCGGTATTGCTGGGGCAGCGTTTTCCCTGGATTTCAAAGCTGGCTGGAGCCATCGCCATACGGCGGGCTATGGCTGGATTGCCCTAGCGATCGTGATCTTTGGCGGGTGGCAGCCCCTACGCGTGGCCCTCGGTGCCTACCTCTTTGGCATCCTACAATCCTTGGCCAGCGTTGCCCAGGCCATCATGACTGGTGTGCCCACCCAAGTCTTTAGTGTGGCTCCCTTCGTTTTAATGATTGTGGCCTTAGTCGTAACGTCTGGAAATTGGCTCGATCGTCTCTCAAACCGGTTACCCACTGCCCTCAGACACTCCCTAGGCCAGCTCCTACCAATGAATCCGCCCGCCGCCCTCGGTAAAATATTTGAGCCAGACTGAAGGATTCAGAACTTTACAATAACCATTACCAAACATGTCAAACCGCAACATTTCATTGCAGAATATCACTAACTCTCTGGACCCTGAACTTTCCTGGAAAGAACTTTTTATACTGGTGGGATAACTGATCTGTACTTGCCTCTAGGAGGGGCTGGTCCAATGGTTCACACCTACGAAGTCTTCGTTGACATGAAGGAATATCTCGAACAAGCCTGCAACCATTCACGGTTGATGTCTGCACGTTACGAGGTGGATGCAGAATCACGGGAGCAGGCTGATCGCATGGCGCGGGGACAGGCCACTGGCGACTATCCCAAAGCTACGGAATATGATGTACGGGTAACCCGTTTACTTCTCTAGAAATTGACCCACTCGCTACACGAATTTTGGCAACCTACCGCTCTATCTAGGTAGTTTTCCATTATCAAGCTCAGCAACAAACTTCGATATTGCTGTCTACTTGGCTCAGTTTAGCCCTGTTCTGGATAAGGCTTAATGATACCACTCAGATAAGAGGGGCTAAGTGCCCAGCCGCGTGACTGCCCGCCAGAAAATCGATGTGACTGAAATTTTCTGAATTTAAGCTATTAAACCTCAATCCACTAGACAACTAACGCGATCGCAGGGCGCAGAGCGCCCTATTTTTTGCGTCCAATCCTGTACCCGCATTACGGCAAACGCCTTAATTGAGGGGCAGCGGTGACTCCTCAGGCATTGGCGAGGGTTTGGGTTCAAGAAACACAACGCGACGTTGGCTGGGGTCAACCCGGTGTCCCTGCTCCTGCATCACACTCTTGGCTTGTTGGGGATCAAAGTAGCGATCGAAGTCTGCTTGCAAATGCTCAACGCGGGTCTTGGTCAATGTGGCTTCTGCCTGAATTTCCTGCAATTCCCGTTGTTGGTTCCGAATTTGGGGTAGCAGGTGCAGCAACGCCGCTACGCATCCCAAAATGAATAGTGCATTCATGCCAAATTTGATCGCGACCTCGATCGTCTGTGGACGATAGGCGGGGTGGAATGCGTGGGCGCGACGGCGGCGATCGGCCCGCCGACTCAGGCGATCAGACGGGGCAATTGCCGTTGGCGATGGAGGGGCAAACATGGGGAGTTAATTCAGCAGGTCAGTGTAGAACAATGAAAATAGGCAATTGGATTGTAGGCGATCGCTCCGTTTACGGCTAGATCTTCGCCGATGATTCCCGAATCTGCGGCTAGCCACCGCTCTTCCCCCCCAGCGCACCTTGCCCCCCTGCCTCATCCATGATCAGCCTGATCAGAGAGGGCGTACTGGGGGTGAGATAACCCCAATGAGACATCCGTGAAAAGACGGTTTTACCAATCCGCTAAAATTGAAGATACTAATAGGCAAGCAAGGATGATCATCCTGCTCATCAACCCGTCTTAGGATGACAGCAATGTCGGCCTGCATGAACGAACGACTCAATAGCAATGGGTTGAGTTTGGCTGTTAAGGGTTGCCCATAATCCACCCAGACTAGGGCAGGGATCTGAATCAGGGGCAGTGAGGCTACGGTGTCCAATGGGTCCAGTTCAATGGGTATCTCTAGTCCGTAACTTTTCACTCAATATCGTAGGGAGTAAGCAAGTCCCCCCATGAATGCTTCTGTCTCTGACACACCTAAAATTTTAGTCGTTGATGATAATCCCTATGGACGGGCAACGGCTGCGGCCCTGTTGTCGGTGGAAGGGTATGAGGTGTTTGAAGCCGAAGATGGGATCGCTGCCCTAGAGCAGACGACAGCGGTCAATCCCGATCTCATCCTGTTGGATATTATGATGCCCGGTCTGGACGGCTTTGAAGTGTGCTCCCGGCTGAAGGGAGATGAACATACCCGTCTAATTCCCGTGATCATCATTACCGCCCTGAATGATCAGAACTCTCGCCTCCGGGGTATTGAAGCGGGCGCTGACGATTTTCTTAATAAGCCCTTCGATCGCTTGGAGTTGTCGGCACGGGTGAAGTCCCTGATCCGCCAAAAGCGCCTGAATGAGGATTTGGAACATGCCGAGCAGGTTCTGTTCTCGATCGCCCGCACGGTCGAAAGTCGTGATCCGGGTACGGGCGACCACTGCGAACGGTTGGTAGACCTGGGTGAAGCATTTGGTGAATTCCTGGGTCTGACGCGGGCTGAAATCCGTGATCTTGCCTGGGGCGGGTATTTGCATGACATTGGCAAGGTGGGTATCCCCGATGCGGTTTTACTGAAGAAGGGCAAACTAACCGACGAGGAATGGCAGATTATGAGACAGCATGTCCTCATTGGCGAGAAGATCTGCCAACCGCTGCGGACAATGCGGGGGGTTCTGCCCATTATCCGCCACCACCACGAGCGTTGGGATGGTACGGGGTACCCGGATGGCCTCGTGGGGAATGAGATTCCCTTCCTGGCGCAGATCTTTCAGATGATCGATATCTACGACGCCCTGGTGAGTGAGCGTCCCTACAAACCGGCCTTTACCCCGGAACAAGCCCTAGAAATTTTTGCGCAGGAAACGGAGCGGGGCTGGCGCAATCCCGAATTAGTGGCCAAGTTTGCTGAGTTTATTCGGCAGACAACCGCCAACAGCTTACCCCACTTGGGGCCTACTGCGACGGCAGTCAGTTAGCAGCGGACGGGGCTGGCACCAGCCTAGATGGTTTAGGTTGGTTGCTTAAGAGCCTATTTGCAGCGTCTAGAGGCGGTTGCCTTGACGACTAAAGTTGTCACTACGAACAACGCAGCCCCTGGTCGAAGGGACCGAAGCTCAGGTCTTGTCGTGGTGCTATTAGCGGGGACTTCCCTTTAAACTTCTAAGGCGCAACCTGTTGCCGCAGGAAGGCTTGCACCGCGATCGCCGTTGGCTGGGCGGCAATGGCACCAGCCTGGGTGGTCGTCAGGGCACCCACACTATTGGCATAGGCGACTGTGGCCCGGATATCCTCAGCGGTGGTCAGGCATTGGCCCTGGCTTTGGTAAAGTTGGTGGATAAACCCGGCCACAAAGCCATCCCCCGCCCCGGTGGTATCGACTACGGGGACGCTGAAAGCCGGATAGTCATCCTGGTGGCCGTGAATCCAGTACCGACACCCCTGCTCCCCCTGGGTGAGCAAAACCCCCTGTAGATTTGGCAATTGCTCGGCGATCGCGGCGGGATTGTCGGTTTGGTATAACCAAGCCGCCTCTTCCTCCGCTAGCTTCAGGAAGGTTACTTGGGCGATTGCGGCGCGGATGAGGGGCACGGCGGCTTGGGGGTTGGGCCAAAACTGGGGTCGCCAATTGACGTCCATCAGCACCGTTAGCTGGTGCGCTTGGGCGAGTTCCAGGGCACGCAGAACTGCTTGGCGACTGTCGGGATAGGCCAGCATGAGGGTTCCCAGGACCAGGTATTGCGCCTGAGCAAAAAGGGACACGGGCAGGGACTCCGCTTGTAGGGCCGTATCCGCAAAGTCTGTGGTCGCGTAAGCGTCGCCAAACCCCGCAAATTGACGATCGCCCGCCTGCGATCGCAGGACATACACCTGACGCGTGGGTCGAGTGGGGTGACGCTGGACTCCGGTTAGATCCACCCCGGCGGTGGTCAGGATTTGCACTAAAACTTCCCCACCCACATCGGCACCAATACAGCCCACAAAACCAGCGGGCGTTCCCAACTTGACTAAACCAGAGGCCACATTCGCCGGTGCGCCCCCCGCATAGGCCGTCCAGCTTGTCACCGCCGACAGGGCCACACCGGGCTGATCAGCCAGGTAATCAAAGAGCACTTCACCCAGACAAAGAACGGGGGGATAGGACAAAACCAGCTTACTCCTGCGGGGAAGATCAGGGGGAAGGGGGGCTAGCGCTTAGGAGGTTTCTCGGTTGTGGGCACGTTGAGCCAGAACGGCCTGACGAAACCCCAACACGATCAGAATATTAGCCAGGGTGAGAAAGACCTCAGCACTGCCATGTAACCAGTCTACGTTCGCCAGGGCTTGCTGGTAGACCACCCTGGCGTAAATCCCCGCCGGAATGGTCACGCCGACAAAAACCAGTGTGGTATAAAACCCAATTAACGCTAAACGGGGAGCCTGTCGCGATCGGGTCAAAAACCAGAGAAATCCCAGGTAGGGAAACAGGGAAAGGGCAAATAAAGTGTCCTTAGAAGGCAGGGATATGTGGGCAAGGAGTAAGCTCCCAGACCAGGAGACCAGGGGCAGGGGATCTGGCAGCAGCCCAGGGCTGATCAGGTTTGGGACCACGACGGTCATGGTTTTAACTCCGGCTGACGATTTTTCCAGAGAACCCAAGCCGCCACCATGAGGGCCACATTCCCTAGGACGGTGGTGCTGGCCTGGAGGGTAACCAACCATTCCAGGGTAGGGGTATTGTCAAAAAAATGCCAGGTACAGGCACACATTGCACTCACAAGCGCAGGCAGCATGGCCAGGGACAGGAGTCGCCAAGCCCGATTGCCGCTGAGGTCGGCGTATAACCAAATGAGCCAGATGGCGGCAGTCCATTCAATCACGCTTGAGATATGAATAATCCAAGTGGGGATGGAAAGTACATGCATAAGCACACAATAACCACACGATTGGGATGCTAGAGGCAATCTTCCCAGTGTATCGCTAGGGTGTTAGGGTTGTGCAAATCCCTGCACTGGGTCGGCGCTTTTTAGACGGATTGACTAGGAATTGACGCACGCTGGAGTATTTCCTAGATGCCTATCCCCATCGGCAAGCGTGGGGGCAACCATTTGGAGCAGCAGGACAGTTGGCGGGCTACAACACCGTCACCCAAGGTTATAGCGAGGGCATTACCCAACCTGAAAAAAATCCTGGCCCTGCGCTTGGGGTAAGATGATTCGCCCAACGCCCGTGGTAGAGTCTCTGGGTGGCTGCGCCTTCTGGACGATCGCGCAGTCTGGATAATGACTCAATAAGAGACGACGCATTTTAGAGAGGTGCAACATGACGACGACTGACCCTGTGGTCTTAATGAAACAAGCCGTGGGTAAAGCCGCTGCCGATCGTGTCCAGTCGGGCATGGTGGTGGGGTTGGGCACGGGTTCGACGACCGCCTACGCCATTCAATACATTGGTGAGCGTTTGCGGGGGGGGGATCTCCAGGATATTAAAGGCATTCCCACCTCTTTCCAGGCGATCGTATTGGCAAAACAATACGGTATCCCCCTGACAACCTTGGATGAGGTGGACAAAATTGATCTGGCGATCGATGGGGCGGATGAGGTCGATCCCAACAAAAACCTGATCAAGGGGGGCGGGGCGGCCCATACCCGCGAAAAGATTGTTGATGCCCTAGCGGAGTATTTTATTGTGGTGGTGGACAGCACTAAGATTGTCGATCGCCTGGGTTCCACCTTCCTGCTGCCCGTGGAAGTGTTACCCCTCGCCATGACCCCCGTGATGCGGGCGATTACCCAATTGGGGGGCAAGCCAGAACTGCGGATGGGGGTGAAGAAGGCTGGCCCCGTAATTACTGATCAGGGGAACTTTGTCATTGATGTTAAGTTCGATCGTATTGATGACCCGGCGGCCCTGGAAAAGGCGTTAAACAATATCCCTGGGGTATTAGAAAATGGCTTGTTTGTGGGCGTGACTGACCTGGTGTTAATTGGTGAGGTCAAAGACGGCCAACCGATCGTGCGAGAAATGTAATCGCCGCGTCAATCAAAAGGGACAGGTTGACCGAAAAGACGGGATACAAGCCCCGTCCTTGACCCTGCCTGTGGCCACACAGACATCTCGGTGAACCTGTCCCCACAGGGAAGGCGTTGTTTTTGGGTATAACCCACAGATACAAGCTAGTGCAGCCCATCATTACATAATTAACGATGCAACGTTTGTCGTTCAGGCTTTAGCCTGCAATGCCTCAAGTCGTGACACCAACGTTGCAAAAGTTTATGTTGACTGTACTACAGCACTTCCATACTTGGTGAGGTACAGACAAGGGGCTTAAGCCCCTTGTTTACAAGGCTTGACCGTACTTCATGAGAGAGGGAACGGCTGTAGTGCTCTGCCATGCCTAAAGTGATGGGTTGCAGATAGGTTCCAAGACCCTTCGATAGACTCAGGATAAACAGGACTTATCCGTTTTCCCTAGGGAGACGCTACGCGAACGGACTGAGCCGGTCGTAGCCCTAATCTTCAGCTTGATGCGGCCCTCGGCCCTACTTGTTGGGTTGGGGTGTCATCCGCAGATAGGGCTTGATTTCCGTTACGCCCTTCGGGAACTTCTGCTTGGCCTCATCCGTGGGAATCGACGGAGCCACCACGACATCGTCGCCATCCTTCCAATTCACCGGTGTTGCAACGCTGTACTTATCCGTCAGTTGTAGCGAATCAATCACCCGCAGGATTTCCTCAAAGTTACGACCCGTGCTGGGAGGATAGGTAATCGTCAGGCGCAGCTTGTGTTCAGGATCAATCACAAATACCGTCCGCACCGTCAGCTTGGCATTCGCATTGGGATGGATCATGCCATACAGGTCAGAAACCTTCTTATCCGCATCCGCCAGGATGGGGTAATTCACCGTGGTGTTTTGGGTTTCGTTGATGTCGCCAATCCAGCCCTTGTGCGACTCGACATCATCCACACTGAGGGCGATGACCTTGACATTCCGCTTCTCGAATTCCGGCATCAACTTGGCTACTTCGCCCAATTCGGTGGTGCAAACGGGGGTATAGTCCGCCGGGTGTGAAAAGAGGACGACCCAGCTATCGCCTGCCCAGTCGTAGAGGTTGATTTCGCCAACATTAGAAGCTTGGGTGAAGTTGGGAACAACGTCACCGAGTTGAAGAGCCATAGTTGTTTTCCTACTAAATACTTCAGAGTTCAATCGAGTCTACCTAGCCATCTTGCCACATACCCCAGTTTCCCCGTCGGATTTTAGATGTTTCTTAATGCGGACTTCCCCCTACCCCCTAACTCGGTGATTGCCCCCGTTGGTCAGCCTGCGCCACGCCCGGTGGTATTTCTCCAGCCGCTCTAAATCCTTGGGGTTGAGTTGGCCCAGCCGCTGGAGATTCATATTGTCTTCCAGGTCGGCGATCTTCACTTGCCGCGCGATCGGGTTTTGGCTGATCCGATCGATGAAGGCATCGTAGCTTTCTAGCGATCGGCGGGTTAGGCAGTCAACCGCCGCCAACACCGCTTCCGGGAAACCCGCGTCCCGTAACTGTTCTAGGGTCCAACCCGTATCCTCAACTACGTCATGCAGGACGGCAGCCATCATCGCCGTCTCCGAGTCCATCCCCAGCAGTAGCCGCAGGGGATGGAGCAGGTAGGGCGCCCCCGCCTTATCGTGTTGGTCCCGGTGGGCCAGGGCCGCGATCGCGACGGCATCCGCCAGGGTGGCGATTTTTTGGGGGGGTGTTTGAGTCATCGTCATGAGGCATCGTCATGAGGTCGGTTTCCCCTTGCGCGCGATCGCCCTCCAGCGTCAGGGATGGGCCATGCGGAACGGGGGGCTATTGAATATCTGGTGAATATTATTGAATATCTGGTGAATATCTGGAAGCGCGTCAGGTGGTGTATTCAGCGTTGATTTTCACGTAGTCATAGCTGAGGTCACAGCCCCAGGCCCGTCCATAACCGGGACCACTGCCCACACTCACCTGGATCAGGACCGTATCCGCCACCAGGTAGGCCCCTTCAGCGGCTTGGCGCAGGTATTGGCTAGCGGCATCGCGATCGTAGGGCAAGGGTTGCCCCTGATCCATCATCAAGAAATCCCCCAGTTGAATCCGGAGATGCTCTTGGGCAAAGGGCACCCCCGCCCGTCCTGCCGCCGCCGCAATCCGGCCCCAGTTAGGATCACGGCCAAAAATGGCAGATTTCACCAGGGAGGAACCGACGATCGTCCGGGCAATCTGGTTAGCAGCGGCCTCGGTATCGGTACCCCGCACCTGGACTTCGATCAAACAGGTCGCCCCTTCGCCATCGCGGGCGATCGCCTTGGCTAAATGGGTACACACAGCGGTGAGCATCCCCTCCAGGGTTGCGGCTTCTGGCCCCCCATCGGTAATGGCGGGGGTGCGGGATTGACCATTGGCGAGGGCGAGGACCGTATCGTTGGTGCTGGTGTCGCCATCAACGGTGATCTGGTTAAAGCTGCGATCGACAGCCCGCTGGAGCATCTCCTGCCACAGGTGGGGAGCCACCGCCGCATCACAGGTAATAAAGGACAACATCGTCGCCATATTGGGGTGAATCATCCCCGATCCCTTGGCAATGCCCCCAATGCGCACCGGGCGATCGCCGATCGTCGTTTCCAGGGCGATCGTCTTCGGCACCAAATCCGTGGTGGTAATGGCACGGGCGGCAGCATCCGATCCCGTGGCTGAGGCGGCAGCAACCAGTTGCGGAATCCCCGCCCGGAGAATATCCATCTTGATCCGCTGGCCAATCACCCCCGTCGAAGCCACTAACACCGACTCCGGGGGAATGTGCAGGGCTTCGGCCACCCATTTCGCACTTTCGACTGCATCCTCCCAGCCCTGGGTACCCGTTGCCGCATTGGCCTGTCCGGCGTTGCAGAGAATGGCACGGGCACTGGCTTTGGCCTGAAGGCGTTGTCGGCAGTAGTCCACACAGGCGGCGCGAACTTGACAGGTGGTAAAGACACCCGCCGCGATCGCGTCACTTTCCGAAAAAATCAGGGCCAAGTCTGGTTGTCCGGAGGGCTTTAAGCCTGCGGTAATGCCAGCAGCCTGATATCCTTTGGGAGCCGTAACGCCCCCGGAAATTTCCCGCCATTCTGCCATAGTGCTGTCAACCTTTGCGGAGGTTTGGAGGTTTACCGCATCCTGTGCTGACGAGGGATTGCGGGGCCAGTTGTTGGCGAACCCAGAACCCACAGCAACATGAAGCTGCGTTATTATAGCAAGTCTGCTTGGCGACCCTGGGCAGGCGACCCGAACCCCCACAGTTAGCGGCGCGATCGGGGTCCCCCGCCGCCCCGCAGGCAGAATCCTGGGCCTCTCCACAAAAACTTCACTACCCAACGATATAAAAAAGGAGAGCCACCTCGGTGACTCCCCCAATCATCAGGGTGCATTTACATATCACATTATTACACGATGGGGGTGAGGGGTGCTACCCCCCAGGGAAGATTTTTTAAGTAATTTCGCTGCCAAGGGTATGGACACTAGGGTCGGTGGCTCTATAGCACATTATTACATTTAGGTAGTGAAGGGTGTTACCCCTTGTTGGAAAGCGTTTTCCGTAGCCAGTCGGTTTACCCGACAAGGGGTTAAAACGGCGTGGCCGCTGGCGAGGGCTGGTGGTGGTGTCTCTCAAACCGTGATTTTCAGCAGAGCGATGGGAATACTGAGGTCAGGGACCCCGTGGTTTAGCGGGATAGCCCAGTTAGTCATTGCCTGGAAATTGGGGGGCATCACATGGGCCGACTCTCTTGCTTACTCAAACTCAGCCTCATAACGCTGCTGGGCGTGGGGGGGATCGTCTGGTTGCTCAATCTTCCCTATCCGACGATTCGGCGACCGGTGGCCCGTGCGGCCCCGTGGGTGTTGACTCCTAGTTTTATCCGCATGGATTACGACTACCGGCAGGCGATCGCCAATCTTGAACAGGCGGAACAACTCATTAACCAGGCAACCAGTCCCCAGGATTTAGCCCTGGGGGAGCAAAAACTTCAGGCGGCCCAAACGCATCTGGATGCCCTACCGGCCTGGTTCTTAGACTCTGCCCCTCGGCGTGATTGCTCCCTAGTGCAGTGTAGATGGCAATTTACGTTGGATGAGTTTAAGGCAGCTCGGACTCGGGCTGGGCAGCTACAGGCTAAGGTATTCCAAGAAACCAATGCCCAAGCTGTGTTAACGCAGGGGGACCAACAGGTGCGTCAAGCCAAACAAGCCTATCAACAGGCCAGCACCCCGGAAGCTCGCCAACAGGCGATCGCCCAGTGGCAAGCCGGGATCGATCAACTGACCGAGATTCCCCCCACAACCCTAGCGGCCCGCATGGCGCAGCCCAAACTCATCGCCTACAAACGGGATGTGACTGCCCTGTCCGGCGGTGCCCCCGCGACGACGATCACCCGCAGTAATCCCCGCATTGCGGCGGCGGGTGAATTTGCCCGGTTAGCGGCCCAGTCGTCCCAACAGCCTCCCTATACCACCCAGGAATGGCAGGCGATCGTAGAGCTTTGGCAGCAGGCGATCGCTCGCCTCAAAGAAGTTCCGGCTAACGATGCGGGCTATCTGGACGCACAAACCAAACTGGCCGAGTATCAGCGCAATTTAGGGATGATTCAGACGTGGCAACAAGCCGAAAAAGAGTCGGTACAAGCTTTGCAACGGGCTAAGGATCTAACGGCTCAATGGGTTGCAGCGGCGGAACGGGCGAGTGCTGCCCAGCAACAAGGTAGCCTGCAAGCCATCATTAACCAGCTTGAACAAGTGAAACCAGGTACAACTGCTTACGAGGAAGCAACCTTACTGCTGGCCTCTGCCCATAACCGTTTAAAACAACTACAGCAGCAATCCTAAAATCGGAACCCCCCAGCACCCGATCGCGTCACCGAAGAATACTGCCCTAGGGCGGCTTTTAAGCGTGTAGAATAAGACTCTAGCGGCTAGGGTAATCAACCGCTCTAAAAACCCCAGGCTACTTAACGGGTAGCGACTGCACCTTGGCAATTGAATCTAGGGGGTTCTACTTCATTGTTCTAGACCTGCTGGAAGTAGGCAAAAGATTCACGGGGGCTAGACGACTCAGGACTGGGCAATATTGCCAGCCTGCAAACAAACTTTAGAGTAATCTAACTACGGTGGGGCACACCGAAAGTAACGCTTGGGGAGAGACCCACCTCTATTTAGGACTTCGCAAGGAATCCTAGGTAAGTGGACTCGGTGAACCAAGAATCCCCGTGCCTTTAGGCCGGGGAGTGTCAAAATCTGACCTGATCCCCATCCGTTAGCACCCGAACTAATCCATGACCACCGCTCAACGTTGGCCGCGCCCGAGTTTGCTATCGCTACCCATTGCCGCAATCTTGCTGGGTATGGGGGCTGTGACCGGGCAAGCTCAGGAAATCAATGTCCCTGGCCTGGAACCCGTCCCGGAAATCACTAGCCCCAACGAATTACGCCCGCTCTCCCAGGCCAGCAGCCTCCTCAGCCTGGAAGGGGGACGGCGGCTAGTCAATGAGGCCAATAGTGCTGTTGCCGCCCAGAACTACAGCCTCGCCACCACCAAACTGCAAGAAGCCCGTCAGGTCTACAACCAGATCTCTAACTTCTATCAGCAACTCGCGGCGAGCTTCACCGGGATTGACAACCGCATTTCCGCGACCCAACGGCAACGGGCACTGGATACGGCCCAACTGCGCGATGACGCCACGTATCAGTTAGCGATCGTCCACCGTGCCCAAAACCAACCGGAACTGGCCATCCCCCTGTTAATCCAGATTATTCGCAGCCAACAGCCAACCCGCGATTTAGGCACACGGGCCTATCAACAGTTATTTGAATTAGGCTTTGTCGAGCAACCCTTCCCCCGTTCCCCTGAGGGTGAGGAGGCCCCAAGCCGCCCCCTGCCCCAGTCTACCAATCTCTTAAGTTTAGAAGGGGGGCAACGGTTAATGACAGAAGCGACTGGCGCGATCGCTGCCCAGAACTACAGCCTTGCCACCACCAAGCTCCAGGAAGCCCGTCAAGTTTACAACCAGTTGTCCAACTTCTATCAGGATCTCGCTGCCAGCTTTACGGGCATCGACAATGCTATTGCCGCCGCCAACCGTCAGCGGGCCTTAGATACGGCCCAACTGCGGGATGAGGCCACCTATCAACTAGCGATCGTCCACCGCGCCCAGAACCAACCGGAATTGGCGGTACCCCTGTTAGTGCAGATTATCGGCAGTCAACAGCCCACGCGGGATTTGGGTAAACGCGCCTATCAACAGTTATTTGAGTTGGGATTCGCTGATACCACCTTCCCACGTCCCGGTGGCGAGGGTAACGCGTCCCGGCGTTGATGACGCAATCCCATATCCCATCGCTATCCTTTGATAAGCGGGGATCTTTACATTCCAGCCGGTGTTCATTGGTGAGCAAGGAGAGAACAGCATGGTAACCCCCCAGGAAGTCACGGCCATGATCCAGGCGCAACTGCCCGACGCAGAAATCGCCGTGCAAGATCTCACGGGCGGTGGCGATCACTACCAGGTGACGGTGGTTTCTAGCCAATTTGCGGGGAAAGGACTTGTGCAACAGCATCAGATGGTTTACGGCGCACTCCAACAGGCCATGTCTACGGAAGCGATTCATGCCCTGGCCCTCAAGACCTATACCCCCGAAACCTGGGCAATGGCCAGTCGTGCCTCCTAGTCGACTGCCAAGTTTACTTTAGTGGGTTAGGTCAAACGCCGTGTGACTGAATAAAGCCAGTGCACGGGTTGGGTCTCGCCAGCTTGGCCCCAACTGAATAGCCTCCCATTTTAGGGATGAGTGACCAATCGCTATTAATACTGGGGTGAGTCGGTTTAGAATCTTGGGTAACGCAAACACAGACAACACACAGACAACACGCCCTATGACACCAGAACTCAAACAACGGATTGACGACCTTGTGCAGCACAACAAGATCATGGTCTTCATGAAAGGGACTAAATTGATGCCCCAGTGTGGGTTCTCGAATAATGTGGTGCAAATCCTCAATGTGCTGGGTGTGCCCTTTGAAACGATCGATGTTCTCGCCGATCCCGATATCCGTCAGGGCATTAAGGAATACTCTAACTGGCCAACCATCCCCCAGGTCTACATTAACGGTGAGTTTGTGGGTGGCTCCGACATCCTGATTGAGCTATATCAGCAGGGTGAACTCCAGCAAATGGTGGAGGTCGCCTTGGCCTCCTAAGGGCCTTAAGGGCCTGCTAAATAATCGGACAGGGGGCGGCCACCAAGCCCGTGCTTTCCAGGTAGGCCGCTGCCCGGAGCAGCAAGGCTTCCTGGTAGGGGGCAGCAATGATCTGTACCCCGACGGGCAGTTGGTTGGGGGTGAGGATGGGGACGGAAATAATGGGCAGGCCAATAAAGGAGAGGGGTTGGGTGAACAGTCCTAGGTTCGGTCGCACCGGCATGGCCTCACCATCGAGGAGCATGGTGGCTTGACCCAGTAGGGGGGCCGGACAGGGAGTCGTGGGTGCCAGGATGAGGTCCACCGCTTGGAAAATCTCCCGCACCCGATCGCGGTACCATTGGCGGAAGCGCTGGGCTTGCAGGTACCAGTGACCGGGAATGAGTAATCCGGCTAAAAACCGATCGCGGGTCGCCGGATCAAAATCCTGGGGACGCTGCCGAAGATTTTCCGCGTGTAAATTAGCTCCCTCGGTGGCCGTAATCAGGTAGGCCGCCGCCCTAGCCCGGTGGACTTCGGGGAGGGTGACCGAGCGGGTTGCCCCCAGTGCTTGGGCAACCTGGGCAACTGCTGTGAGCACTTGGGGTTCGGCCTGGGCTTGAAAATAGCCCCTAGCGACGGCGATCCGCAGTCCCGCAATCCCTTGGGAGAGTTGGGGCAGGCAGGGGTTCGGGGGCCGCCGGGTACAGACAGGGTCCTGTTCATCTGGTCCCTGGAGTAGATCAAAGCTCAGGGCCAGATCCCGCACCGATCGGGCAAAGGGACCGATATGGTCCAAACTATGGCAAAAGGGGAAAGTGCCTGCCCGTGAGAGGCGGCCATAGGTGGGCTTCAAACCCCAGACGCCGCAGAGGGCTGCCGGAACGCGGATCGAACCATTGGTATCCGACCCCAAACTGAGGGGGACTAAGCCCGCCGCCACCGCCGCTGCCGAGCCGCCAGAAGACCCGCCCGCACTCCGCTGCCGATCGTGGGGGTTGCGTGTAGGACCGTAGTGGGCGTTTTCCGTTACAAACCCGTAGGCGTATTCATCCATATTCAGGGCACCGATCAGGATCGCGCCCGCTTCCTTGAGCCGAGCGACCGCAGTGGCATCTTGGGTGGCCGGGGGCAATTCGGTGTTGATTTTCGATCCTGCTAGGGTGGTCACGCCCGCGATCGCGAACAAATCCTTCACCGCAAAGGGCACCCCTGCCAGGGGACCCGCGTCGTTACCAGCCGCAAGCTGGCGATCTAGGGCGATCGCAGCCGCCAAGGCCCGCTCCCCCAGTTGGGTTGTAAAGCAATTTAAATCCGGGTCGAGGGCTTGGATACGCTCCAGGGTGGCCGTGATGATGGCTTCAGCCGTGACTTGGCGCGATCGTACAGCGGCAGCGATCCCCACCGCATCTCCCTGGATAAGCGTGGTTACCGCATCAGCAACCTGACCCGTCATGGCTGAAACACCGGGGCAATCGCCGCCGTAGTTGGCAGGGGAAAGTCCAGGACTAGTTGGGCGATCGTCGTTATCCGGTCAAAATTCACAATGACCTCCGGTCGGTGCTCCGGTTGGAGGGGCAGATTCAGGACCTGGGCAGCCTGGTCCACATAGGTTTCAATAGCGGCGCAGCCAGTGGGCATAGCGGCAACTCGGTAACAGAGTGTATCGTCTTTCCCTTGATAGGCGATCGCCGTCCATTGGATCGGTAACAATAGGAACGATTCGCCGTGTTCTAAGCTGTTACTTAATCATCCCAGAGCAGTCCACATTTGGACCTTCCCCAGGGAGACTGGGTGCAGCCCTCCTAACGCTCCTCCAAGTTGCCCGATCGTCAGGGCATAGATCATGAGGCAACCCATAGCCGCAATCCCGATCTGCCTAGATAATAAATTGGGTTTACCCTGGGTGTGCGGCTCCCATCGGGTTTCGCCGCTGGTCAGTTCCTTCACTGTCCAGCGCCGTGGACATCCCCTAGCGACTGAACCTCAGCTATCCCAGTCGGATGAAATCTGTGCGCTTGAATTATTGCAACTGCCTGGAGAGCGATGGCCCCTCTGCCTAATCCCAACGAGAATTTGACCAAGACACCGCCCCCTAGCCCGGAGTCGCCCGCCCAGGGCCAAGGCCGATCGTCCCTGGCGCGACGGTTGGGTTTAGGGGTTGGTCTGTTCCTGCTGCTGGCGGCAGGGGGCGGCGCAATGTGGACTTGGCTATTTGTGCGGGATCAGTTGGTCCCGTTGGTACAAACCAGCCTGGGCAATATCCTCAACCGTCCCGTGGCAGTGGGCGAACTAGAGCAATTTGGCCTAACGGGGGTGCGGTTTGGACCATCGGCCATCCCCCCCACGGCCACTGATCCCGATCAGATGACGATCCAGGCGATCGCCGTGGGTTTCAACCCCCTCCAAGCGATCCTTACCCGCACCGTCACCTTTGATATTACGATCATCCAACCCAGTGCGACGGTCGTCCAATCGGAGTCTGGAGAATGGCTAGAGACGGAGCTGACCTTAGGTCCCCCCGGTTTTTTGACCTTTGAAGTGGGCCAAGTCCGCCTCCAGGATGGAACCCTCACCCTGGTTCCCCAGCCTGCCTCACCCCAGCTTTCCCCTACCCCCGTTGTCCTGAGCCATCTCCAAGCGGAGGCTGCCCTCCGTAAACTGGCTGCCTTCCCTGACCAAGCGGACGAGGGCAATGTCCCCCAACACCTGCGTTTCCAAGCCCAGGGGCGTACGGCCTCCGATGGCCTCCTGCAAGCGACGGGGGAAGTGACTCTACCCGGTCCCGATGTAACACCGGCGTATACCGTCACCGCCGCCGTGCGATCGCTCACTGTCACCGATGTCAGCCCCCTGGTGACGATGCCCCTCCAGCTTCAGCACGGTCAGGTGGAGGGGCAGGTCACGATCGCGAGCCAACCCGATAGCCGTTTACCCCACCTCGAGGGCAGTGTTCGGTTGCAAGATGTGGTGGGTACGATCGCGCCGGTCCCCCAGCCCGTGTCCATTACCAGTGGCCAGATCCGGGTCAAAGGCTCCCAACTCAGTTTCCACAAGCTGGACGGCAAGTATGGGGCGGTACCGGTACAGGTCAACGGTAAGCTCGATCTTCATGGCGACTACGATCTACGGGCTGAAATCCCTGCTATTGCGATCGCCACCGCCCTGAAAACGGCCCAGGTTGCCCCCCTGCCCGTGGGGATTGAGGGGACTGCGCAAGCCACGGTAACGATAACGGGGCCGCTCCTACAACCCGTGATTGCCGGCGCGATCGCGACTACCCAGCCCACTCGGGTCGATCGCGTTGTCTTTGAGCAGATCAGCGGTAGTTTTAAGCTCAATGGTCCCAATCTCCTGCTGTCGGATCTTAAAGCAAAGCCATTGGTGGGGGGGACGATCGCGGGACAGGGGCAGGTAAAACTGACCGATCCCCAGGGAATGGTTCTGGATTTGACGGCCCAGGATATCCCCGCCGATACCTTTGCCCGTCTCTACGGCAGTCCCGCCCTGCCCTTCAACCTGGGGCCAATGATGGCCCAGATTCAAGTGTTTGGCCCCCTGGCCCAGGTGCAAACGGTGGTCAACTGGCAGGCCCCCCAAGCGACCTATCCGGCCCAAGGGGCGTTGACGATCGCAGGGGGGGTAATTCGGCTCCAAAAGGCCCTGGCTCAAATTGACGGCGGACAACTGGCGGTGCAAGCGGAGATTGCCAATGGCCGCTGGCAGGCGATTGTGGATGGCCAGCAATTGCCCCTGGCCCGACTCCAACCGACCAATGGGGATCTGGCCCTACAAGGGGTCCTGGAGGGGCAGATCCAACTGGCTGGGAGCCTGGAAGCCGCAGGCTTAGCGACCACCCAGGCCACGGCCCAATTGCAACTGCCCCAGGGCGTTACGATCCAGCGCCCCCAAGGGGCGACGCAAGTTTCGCAGCCCATTACCGCGCAGTTGGCTTGGGATGGGGAACAGGTCCTTGTGCAAACGGTTAACGCGGGCCAAATTCAAGCCAATGGCACCCTCCAGGTGGATACCCGTTCGGCAGCCACGCCGAGTATTCAAAACTTGACCCTGAATCTGGCGGTCGATCGCTACGATTTGCAAACCCTGCAAGCCTGGTTGCCCGCTACCCTCCCGGTGCCGGTGGAAACAACGGGTTGGGCCAGCTTTTCCGGCCAACTCCGGGGTACCCCTAGCCAGCTTGCCCTAGTGGGCGATCTCCAGCTAGAGCAACTGGTCGTCAACCAGTGGACCTTTGCCCCCCGTTTGGCTGGCCCGATCCACTTTGCCCCCGATCAGGGCTTGGAGTTGGCCTTGCGGGGCGATCAGGATCAGATCCAATTGACCCTCACGCCAGACTATCGCCCCAGTACCTTCCTGATCCAGCGCCAGGACACCCACCTGGCCGGTACCCCCCTGGGGGATGATACACTCCGGGTGACCCTGGCCAATTTACCCCTGGGGATTTTTAACTTTACGCCCGCCGCTGCCATTGGGCTAGGGGCCATGACTGGCTCTGCTTCCGGAGAGGCGATCCTGAACCTGCACCAGTGGGAAACCACGGGCACGATCGCGATCGCTGACCCTGCCCTGGGCTATCTTCAGGCCGATGCCTTCCGGGGAGAGTTTCGCTATGGGAATGGCGTCGCTTCATTGCAAAATGGGGTCTTGACCGAGGGCCAAACCCAGGTTCAGGTCACGGCCCACTTCAATCCTGCCGAACCAGCCCCCTTTCAGGCTAATATCCACGTTCCTGATGCCCGCACCCAGGACCTGCTGCGGATGCTCCAGTGGTTTGAGCTTAGTGATATTGGCCGGGGCTTCCGTCCGCCCGACTATGTGAGCGCGGCCACCGTGCGCCCGGTGCCGATCGAGGCCAGCCAGATGTCGATTCTGGCGCAAATGCAGCGTCTGGCCGAGTTACAGGTTCTCCAGGAACAGCAAGCGGCGGCATTGGCGGCGCAACCGTTGCCCCCCCTAATTGAACTGAATGGCCACTTCCGGGGGGATATCCACCTGGCCGGGTCCCTGGCAACGGGACCCACGATCGACTTTCAGTTTCAGGGGGCGGATTGGCAGTGGGGGAACTACACGGCAGATGAGGTCTTGGTCCAGGGCAAATTTGCCGATGGGGTGGTGAGCTTCCTACCGATTCGGTTGACCGCAGATGAAGCCCTTTTGACCTTCACGGGCCAATTGGGGATAACGGGCCAAAGTGGCCAGTTCCGGGCGGAAAATATCCCAATTGATCTGGTGCGCGCTGCGATCGCCCTGCCGTTTGACATGACAGGTCAATTGAATGCCCAGGCCGCGATCGCGGGTACCCTGGCCAATCCCCAGGCACGCGGGGAAATGACCCTGGTGAATGGCACGCTCAATCAAGCTCCGATCGAACAGGCCCTAGGGAGTTTTAGCTATGCCGACGCCCGCCTCGACTTTGGGGCCACAATGGCCATGACGGGACCCGATCCCATCCAGGTGATCGGCAGCATTCCCTATCAACTGCCCTTTGCAAGCACGGCTCCCAATAGCGATGAAATTAAACTGGATGTGGATGTCCAGGATAGTGGCTTGGCCCTGCTGAATGTCCTGTCGCGATCGCAGCTGAACCTCGTGGCGGGGCAGGGTAACCTCAACCTCCAGGTGCGCGGCACCCTGGCTGACCCGATCGCGACGGGGAGTGCGACCTTGGAAGCGGTGACCCTCACCTCAGCGGCGCTACCGGAGCCGATTACCGATGTTCACGGGACAGCAACGTTTGATCGCGATCGTATTCGGGTTGAAACCCTGAAAGGCCGCTTTGGCGGGGGACAAATCCTGGCGCAAGGGGTGATCCCGATTGCCCATCCCCTCCCGGAAACCGATCCCGACTGGGAAAATCCAGTGACGATAGATCTCCAGCGGTTGCGGCTGAAGCTACAACCCTATGAAGGCGATCTCACGGGACAAGTTCAGGTGACGGGTAGTGCCTTTACCCCTGCCCTCGAAGGGGAACTGACCCTAGCCGATGGGCAAATCCGGCTGGTTGCCCCCACCGAGTCACCCCTATCAACTTCAGTAGCAGCCACCCCGGCAGTCGCCACAACCCGTTTGGGCCAGCCGCCGCCCCAATCCCCGATCGCTTTAAATAACCTTCAGATTTCCCTGGGTCGCAATATTCAGATTGTGCGGCAGCCCCTATTGAACTTTGTTGCCACGGGGGACCTTACGATTAACGGTAACCTAACAGATATTGAACCCAGCGGGACAATTCGGTTGCGCAGTGGCCAAGTCAACCTTTTTACAACCGAATTTGTGTTGGCCCGCAGCCGTGACAATACGGCGACCTTCAGTCCTGATCAGGGGCTTGATCCGTATCTGGATATTCAATTAACGACGATCGTACCGGAGGTGACTCGGACGCCCATTCCCACATCTACAGTGCCAGAGGTCAACGATGCCCCGGCTACTAACCTGGGGGCATTGCGGACTATCCGAGTCCAGGCCCAAGTGATGGGATTAGCCAGTGAGCTAGCCGATACCAGCGGCGACTCGGAAATTTTGACCCTGACCAGTACTCCCCTGCGCAATGAGGCGGAAATTGTGGCGCTCCTGGGGGGGAGTTTTATCAATTCGATCGCGCAAGGGGAAAGTAGTTTAGTCTTGGCTAATTTAGCAGGGTCAGCCCTGCTCACGAATATCCAATCCCAAATTGGAAATGCCCTGGGCCTAACGGATTTCCGGCTTTTCCCCGTCCTTACCCCCAATCGGGAATCACGAAGTAGTACTCTTGGCCTAGGGGCAGAGATTGGGATCGAGTTACCGGGTAATCTTTCGATTTCTGCCCTGCGGGTTTTAACAGACGATCAAATTGGCCAGTTTAGCCTCCGCTATCGGATCAACGATGAGATGTTGTTCCGGGGTTCGACGGATTTGTCGGGCAATAGTCAGGCGTTGTTGGAGTATGAATCGCGATTTTAGGAGAGGTACGATACCGTTTGCGAATTCGCCAATAGTCTGGGACTTCTGGCCTAGTTGATTGTCCTACTCACGGGGGTAAGCACCTTGATAAATTGCTTGCCCACCCATCGCCACAGCCCCACAAGCCTGATTACGCCTCAATCCTATTCCCGACTCCCCACCCCTGACTCCTGGGCAGGCATCTGGCTATGCGATCGCACGGTGAACGCTTGAAACGCATGTTCCACGCCCTTGAGGTGTAACGCATGGCCCTGGAGAAGATCACTAGAATCGAGAAAGCCCGCCACCCGCGCCGAGACCAAAATCGTTCCGGGTGTCGCCGCCTCCTGGAGCCGCGCCGCAATATTGACCGCCGGCCCGATCGCTGTATAGTCTGCCCGCACCGCACTGCCGAACATCCCCACCACCACACTCCCCTGGTGAATGCCACACCGGAACTGGATCGACCCGATCCCCTGGCTCACCCACCGCTCATTCAAAGCCAGGAGGTTGGCCTGCATTTGCCGTGCCGTTGCGATCGCGCAGCGGGCCTGTTCCGCCGCAGGCAACTCCTCCGGTGCCCCAAATAGGGCCAAAATGCCATCCCCTAGGAACTTATCCACCGTTCCCCGGTTGGCAAAAATGGCCTCCACCATGCCCTCCAGATATTCATTCAGCAACGCCGCCACCCGCCGCGACTTCAGCCGACCCGCCAACCGGGTAAAGCCGACAATATCACTAAATAAAATCGTCACCAACCGGGGTTCTGGACTCAAATCCAGCGACAAATCGCCAACAGCGGCCTTTTTGACCAGGGAGGCAGGCAAGAACCGCCGCAGGACCGATTCCGTTAGGTAGGTATTGAGTTCGGCCACCCGTTGATACAACCGGGACTGTTGCACCGCGATCGCCGCCTGGGTTGCCACCGCCAGCGCCAATTCCACCTCGCTAGGTAGCCAATGCCGGGGCGATGCCACCTGCCGTAGGGAAATACTGCCAATAATCTTGCCATCCGTGACGAGGGGGACAATCAACAACGATCGGGTTTGGGGATGGGGCACCATGTCCGGCAACTGGAACTCCGGATGTTTCTGCACATCATCGATCACCACCGGTTCCTGGTGGAGCAGCAACTCCTGAAGGGCGGGATTACTTTCGATCGGCACACTGGATTGGGGCAAGGACGAAGACACGGGGCGGGCGGTAGCCGTGTTAGCCAGCCGTTCCTCCCATTGCCGATGATTGATTGCCATCAAGCGTTCATCCTCTGACTGCGGATACCCAATGCCCACCTCACCCAGTTCCCCCGTGGCCAGGGGTGAGATCCGATGGGTTGATGCCGAGGCCACCCCATCCCCAGCCCCTGGGGTAGGTCCACCCACCCCCGACTCCCGTGTATACAACCCCACGCACTGGACAAACTGATCGCCTTCCGACCACAGTGAAAGGGCGCAACTATCCACCCGGAGCGCTTCCCCCAACTGCTGGGTAATGGCCGCAAAAATTTGTTGGGGGTCCAAACTAGAGCGAATGGCTGTCGTAATGGTATTCACCAGCGATTCCCGCTGTGCCAGCGCCCGCACCCGTTCATAGGATTGGGCCTGCGCCAAGGCCAACGCCGCCTGATCGGCAACTGTACTAATCAGCGTGACATCGGCTTCATCCCAAAAGCGCGGCTGGCCACACTGGTGTAACCCCAAAACCGCCATGAGTTCCTGGCGACAGATCAAGGGCACCAACAAACTGGCGTGAATATCCATTGCCTCGTAGATCCGCCGCAACTCCTGGCCCGCTACGGGATCGCCGCCGCTGAGCGGGACCGCCATCTGACACGCCGCCTCTAGTTCATCGAGATTGTGAATCCGTTGGACTTCCCGTGTTGCCCATACGGTTTGTTGTAAGGGTGATTCAGCGATCGCGGGCGGGATGCCGGGAGGGGCTGCTGGCAGGGGATCGAGGAAGGCGGCCTCCAGGGTGGCGAATGTGGTTGCGGCGGATTTCTCCTGCCCCCGCTGATAAAGAAAGGTCTCAGCTTGGAGCTGATTGTCCTGACAAGGGCGCAGTAAACAGTAGTCCACATCAAAGGACTGGCCGACCGCCTCGACGATCGTTTGGAGGATTTGGCGATAATCCAGGGCACTGCGAATCGTATTGGTCAGCGTATTCAGCAGTGACTCCTGGCGCAGGGTTCGGGCTAATTCTTGGGTCCGCGCCCGCAGCACATTGTGGGTATCAACCGCCTGCTTCACTACCCCCTTCAGCTCCTGATCATCCCAGGGCTTGGTGACATACTTAAAGACCCGGCCCGCATTAATGGCATCCACCAGATCCTCCACATCGGTATAGCCCGTGAGGATAATCCGGATCGTATCGGGGTATTTGGTCGCCGTCAGGCTGAGGAACTCTGTCCCACTCATCATCGGCATCCGCTGGTCGGAAATGATCACCGCCACGTTGCCCTCTTGTTCAAGGATTTCCAACGCCTTGGGGCCACTTTCTGCCCGTAATACTTGATACTCACGGCGGAAGGTGCGGTACAGCAAATCCAGGTTGTCAGGCTCATCATCGACAACCAGTAACTTCGGTTTTTGGGTGTTTGCTGGGGACCTCATGCACCGCTCTCCTGCTGCCAGGGCAGTCTTGACTAATCACGTTGCCACCTCCTGTTGCCAGTTTTCAGGGGGAAGGGACTTTAAGGAGGGGAATAGATGTTATTTATCTGAAAAAACGGGTCTGCTCAGGCTGTTATGATCATGGTGAATACACAGAATCGCTAGGGCTAGAAACAAGTTCCCCCGGTTATCGCAGCTTTGCTGGTGCACCCCAGATAAATTTTAATCTGAGTCTTCCCTGACTGGCAGGTGCCATGTGCTCACCCGCCGGCTCACCCACGACGATCGTTAAAACTTGATTTGTTATGACATTCTGGGGTTGAACCCCTCTGTCCGGACAGACCGGGGCGACACCCGGCCTTGCTAGCCACCTCGGTTGGGCACCCATCTTAAAATTGTTCCGAGGCGCAAGAACTCCTTCATTATCATTTAATATTCTGATATCGGTGTCGATCGTAGATCATGCCGGTTAGTTTGAATGCATCCTTTGGAGCATCTTAGGAGGTGTGGGGGATCGGGCACTGACTTGGGGCATTGAGGTTAGCCCTTAGCATACCAACCTTTCCCTCAAGCTGGTGTGACAGAGATCCTTGGCGAGTGACTTAGCGCAATTTCCCACCCATTTTGGGGCCTGCTGAACGATGCGACCTTCTTCCCCACAAGCCGTGCTGCTCGTGGATGGTTATAACATTATTGGTACGTGGCCCAGTCTCCAAGCCTTGCGAGATGGGAAAAATCTGCGATCGGCCCGTCAGCAGCTTGTAGATACTTTGATCAATTATGCAGCGTTCCGGGGCTACGAAACCCAATTAGTGTTTGATGCCCAATATGCGGATGCGGCCCAGGGACGGCATCGACACCACCGCCACGAGAAAATAACCCATACCCTATCGGTCTACTACACCAAGTTTGGGGAAACGGCAGACTCTTTTATTGAGAAGTCCTGCTCCCGCTTTCGGCAGGATATCCGGCGCTTTGAGCAACGGTTGATTGTGGCAACCTCCGATCGTGCCCAGCAGTTAACGGTGGTGGGGTATGGGGCCGAATGTATGTCTGCGGCGCAACTAGCGGCTGATGTTGATCTTGCCCGCCAGCAACAAGCCAGCAAGCAACGGCAAACGCGACGATCGACGAATCGCTTGCTCGCTAACCGCCTTGATCCCCAGGTCCGTCAACATTTGGCCCGTCTGCGCCAGGGTGATGGGGGCTAGTCCTCGGTAATCCGTCGCTGCTGCCAGGGGCTTCGTCGCGGGTGCCAGACCCCTCGGCGATCCGAGGAAACCCCTTTTGCGCCGCCTTGCAGCGATTTAGTATTTTTTTGCCCTTAGCCCTTGCCAAAGGTTCCTACTTGTCGCTAGTATGGATTTCGCACGATCCTCAGTAGCTCAGTGGTAGAGCGGTCGGCTGTTAACCGATTGGTCGTAGGTTCGAATCCTACCTGGGGAGTTAAATTTTGAACAGATTGACCGTCAGGGTCTCATCCCCCATCAGGCGAAATTCAGACCTGCACATAACGGGCACGAGCCGACGATCGCCAACGTAGGAGCAGAACGAGAATCTTCATAGACCTGCCCTCGAACCTGTGGACGGGGTGTCCCCGATTGTCGATGCCCCCTCCCCCTCCCAGCAAGACGCAGCCTGCCCCTACTCGCATCGGGGCAATTGGGACGGATAGGGAGGGAATTGCCTAGGACGACAAGGATTGGGCCTCCGCGATCGCTTGGACATCGGTAGGCAGTTCCAAACAGTAGCCCGCACCGTAAACGGTTTTGATATAACGAGGGTGACGGGGATCGGGTTCGAGTTTGGTGCGCAAGTGGCGGATATGGACCCGAATCGTTTCGATGTCATCATCGGGATCATAGCCCCAAACTTCCTTGAGGATTTCACTAGGGGCCACCGTTTGCCCATGCCGTTGCAGCAGGCAATGGAGAAGTTCAAACTCTAGATGGGTGAGCTTGACGGTTTCTTCAAACCAGATGGCTTCAAAGCGCTCTGGGATGAGGGTAAGGGGACCGTAGTTAAGGATTTCACTGTGTTTGGCGGCTTGGGGGAGGCGATCCGTCCGACGTAACAGTGCCCGAATGCGGGCTAGCATTTCTTCCACTTCAAAGGGCTTGGTCAGGTAGTCATCGGCACCCGCATTAAACCCTTCCACCTTATCCTGGGTTTGATCGAGGGCCGTCAGCATCAGGACCGGAATATCGGCAGTGCGCTCATCCCGGCGCAGGCGTTGACAGACGGTTAACCCATCTACCTTGGGGAGCATCAAATCCAACATGATCAGGTCTGGGACCAATTGCACGGCCAAAGCCTGCCCCTTAATGCCATCATCGGCGCGACTGACATCATAACCAGCCATTTCCAGGTTGACAGCTACGAGTTCTGAAATTGCAGGATCATCATCAATGACCAGTATCCGGGTCATGCCAATTCACTTACCTGTTGCTAGGGTTTACTTGCTCATTCAGAGCTGGGGATGGATAACCGCAAAATACAGCCAATCGCTGGTTTCGCACCAGGGTGATACCCCAGGGCCGTGGCTTAAAGATGCAAATGGCAAGGTCTTGGACTGAGTCGTGCCACCACAGATTGCTGATAGCAGCGGTTCCAAAGATTAGACATGCCTTGAGGGAGTGCCTTAAGTTTTATCACAAACCCTAAATAAAATCTATGCAAAAGTACGGTATGCGTAATTTATATCAAGATTTTTTTCGCTACATTACGGATATTGTGCCCTCGCCGATCACCTGTCCCCTCAGGCAATCGCGCAAGGCGCGATTGCTGAGTTGGCAATAGTCCTGTATCAATTATAACTATTGAAAATGACACCATTCGAGGACCCGGTTCCAGGCCCACCAGGGATCGCGATCGCCACTGACCTGTTGACTGGCACGACTACTCAGATAGCCTACATGCCCCCCATAGCGGGTAAGGCACAGGTGCAGGGCGGGGTTGCGATCGCACACCGCTTGCAGGTCAGGCACGATCGTGGGATCAAACAGGGGATCGTCCACCGCATAAAGGATCAACGTGGGCAACTGCACGTGGGGTAAAAATGGGAGGGGACTGCTGGCGGCGTAGTAGTCCTCCACACTGGCAAACCCCAGGCGGGGAATGACCAATTCCTGGTCAAAGCCCCAAATGCTTTGGGCACGGGCAATAGCAGCCGGGTCCAACATCCCCGGATGGGCGGTGGCGAGGTCTTCGGCAAGGCGATGCAACGAGCGGGCGATCGCTCGCTCGACGTAACGTCCTAGGGGATGGCGCATCAGGTATTGCAGCGATCGTTGGGAATCCAAACTGGGGCACACCACCGCTGCCCCACCCAAATCTTCAGGGTACAAACCAAGGGCACGACTGGTAGGACTGAGATCCTGCGCAGCCTTCACGCCCCAAAGGGCCAACTGGCCGCCGAGGGAATAGCCCACAAACCAAAAGGGAGGCGGACACCCTAGGGCTTTCGCTTGGGCGGCAATGCGCACGAAATCCTCCCCCTCGTACAGACCATCAGAGGTGAGGGTGGGGGACAGTTGCGCCGTTTGCCCGTGTGCCCGCCAGTCGAACAGGACAACGGCCCGCCCCTGCGCAAAGGCTTTGCGGCCTAGAATTTTCAAATACCACTGATCCTCAAGGCTGCCGGTAATGCCATAGGTGGCGACGATCGTCCCCTGGGGGCACGGGGGAATGGCCACTCGCCCAAAGATCGGGACCGCCTGAGCGCCGCGAAAGTAGGCATCCTGGTAGTTTGGCTCCGGTTCTTGAACCTGGGTTTGCCAACGTTTCCCTAGCCAGAGGGCCGTATAGAGGGTCATGGCAAGGCCCTGGCGCAGGGCTAAGGGGGGCCAGTAGCGCTGGCTAAAGGCCACGGCTAGTGACTGGCCGGTCAGGTAGTTGGCGGATTCGGTCGCGCTCGTTATCGTTGGCATGGATAAGGACACGGGGCGGTTATCGGGCCGTTATTGGGCGGTTATCGGGCCGTTATGGAGCAATCGTTAGGAGCAATTATGAGGCCGTTACCGTAATCGTGCCCGTCATCCCGGCTTCCGTGTGGCCGGGAATCGTACAGCGCAGGGTATAGCGACCCGGTTTCTGGGGGATGAAGACCCATGCCGCCGTGGCACTGGGTTTTAGCTCCAGTTCGTGAATCGCCCCTTTGATTTCCACTTTGCCCGCTTCGACCTTTTGGCTCCAGATGGCATCGGCGAAATCCTTGGCGGTGAAGTAGTGCTTTTGGGGGCTGGGGTTGGTCAGGACCAGTTTGTAGCGCTGACCAGCCGTGAATTCTAGCGCATTGGGGAAAAACTTCAGGGCTCCGGCCTCATTCCCCAGACTGACCTCAATGGGGATCGGGGGCTGGGCGATCGGGTTATTGCTCGGAGCCGCGATCGCGGGGGATCGTCCCAACCCAGCCCACGCCAGCACCATTCCTAAAACCAGGATCAGGATGCGGCGGTGGCAACCTTGACAGTACCTCTGGATCATTTGCATTGCTGACTTGCCTCACATTCGCCATTGCGCACTAGACGGGTCGGTAACCCACCTCACCTCTTTAATTTCAGAGGTATTCAGAGGCAGCTTTATTCAGAGGCAGCCGAGGCAGCTAACCGACACGGTCTGTTACGCTTCTTTTAACGTTACCGCATCCCCAATCCGCAAAATTTTTCCGGCTTCGGTGGAGGCAATGCGGGTATTCACCGCCAGCCGATAGAAATGGTTAAAGCGGGATCGGGCCACAGTCTCAGGTAAGGTGGCCGATCGCTGGGCAATAAACTGCTGCTTAAAGTCGGGTAAAACTTCCCCCGTGAGGGGGTTACGCGTCGGCACAATGCAGCGTTGGCAGGGGTTAATCCCTTGCAGGTGGACTGGACCAATTTGGAAATCCACCGGGCGATCGGGATCATCGCGATAGAGGTGATCTTCCCAAAAGGCTGGGACTGCGGCAATCTCCAGATTTGTCCGAAATCGCTGGCGTACCTCCAGGAGTGAGAGGGCTGTCGCCGCATACCAACGGGTAACTTCAATGAGGGTGGTCGTACTCACCACCGTGGGGCCGTAAGCTTGGGGATCGTCGGGGAACCCCTGGTGTTGATTTTGTTGCAGGGTGACGGTCATTCCTAAAAAGTCACTCAACCAGGTGGCCAAGTGCGATCGCTCGGTATCTAGGTGAAAGGTCGATGCTTGGTCGGTGTCCTGAACCCGCAAAGTAGTAGTACGAGACATGAGGTCAAAAGTGGCTCGGATGCGGTGTAACTGGGGGTAGCGTTTGCCATTGACCCAGTGCCCTGCGGTGTCCACGATCGCAAACTCGCGATCGTGGCGCAACGTCCCCCCCGGTGATAGGGCCACCTTCGTAACTTCCACCCCATCCAGCGATTTGATCGGGTAGACAATAATATGACTGAGAACAGGCGATTTGCCTTGGGGTAGGTTCACGTGACAACACGGCTAAAGCCTAACAGTATACGCATCACGGATGCCCGGCACCTTGAGGATTTCAGCAACAATCCCTTCCGGTAAGGGATCATCGATACTCAGGACCATCACCGCATCCCCCCGCACAATTTTGCGACCCACCTGCATACTGGCAATATTGACGTTAAAGCTCCCCAGCAGGGACCCAATTTTACCAATAATCCCTGGCATATCGCGGTGGCGGGTGAACACCATAAAGCGGCTGGGGGCAACACTCACGGGGAAACCATCAATGCTGGTAATCCGGACTTCGCTATCGCCCAGCAGTGCCCCGGTGACCGTATGCTCGCCCAGGGACCCGGTAGCCGTCAGGCGCAAGGAACCTGAATAGTCCCGCACCGACTCATCCCGGGTTTCGACGACGCGAATCCCCCGTTCCCGCGCTTCTAAGGTGGCGTTGACGTAATTCACCCGTTCTTGCAGGGCTGGGGAGAGCAGTCCCTTGAGGGAGGCAACCACGATCGGCTGGGTTTGGGTACTGGCCAATTCACCTTGGAGTGAGACATTTAGCGACTCAACCCGACCGCCAACCAGTTGCCCCACCAGGTTGCCCAGGGTTTCCGCCAGTTCTAGATAGGGTCGCATTTTCTCCAGAATGTCGGGATAGAGGCCGGGAATATTCACCGCCGAACGAGCCGGTAGCCCCAGCAGGACATCCCGAATCTGTTCGGCAACGTCAACAGACACATTAGTTTGGGCTTCCGCCGTGGAGGCTCCCAGATGGGGGGTTAGAACAATTTGCTTCCCGATCGCCCGCAGGGGTGAGTCGGCTTCCAAGGGTTCATTTTCAAACACATCCAGGGCTGCCCCCGCGATTTGACCGTCCGCGATCGCCTTGGCCAGGGCGGCTTCATCGATCACGCCCCCCCGCGCACAGTTGATAATCCGGGCCGTCGGCTTCATCTTGGCTAGGACTTCCGCATTGATTAAATGGGCAGTTTCCTTCGTCTTGGGAACGTGCAAGGTAATAAAATCCGATTCCTGGAACAGGAGTTCCAAATCCACCAGCCGACAGCCGATCTGCTCCGCCCGTTCCCGTGAGATGAAGGGATCATAGGCCAAGAGTTTCATTTCCATTGCCTTGGCGATCGTGGCGACATGGGAGCCGATTTTACCGAGACCCACAATCCCCAGGGTTTTCTTGTACACTTCCGTCCCAATGAATTGATTGCGCTGCCAGTCCCCCCGTTTCACCGAAGCGTTGGCATCGGGGATATGGCGGGCTAGGGAGAGCATCATGGCCACCGCATGTTCCGCAGCGGCGATCGTATTGCCCTCCGGCGAATTCACCACCACAATGCCTTGCCGGGTAGCCGCTTCCACATCAACATTATCTACCCCAACCCCGGCCCGACCAATGATCTTGAGTTGGGTACCGGCTTCAATCATGTCCTTAGTGACCCGCGTCCCTGACCGGATCATCAGCGCATCGTACTCTGGCATGATCCGCACCAGTTCCTCCGGCGGCAGGCCGACCTTCACATCCACCTGGGCAACTTGTTGCAGGATATCAATTCCGGCTTGATCAATGGAGTCAGAAACAAGGACCTTGGGCATGGGTTCAACAACGATTAAGGAGTAGAGGCTAACCCCACGGGCTGACAAGGGGTTGAGGCAAGGGGCTGATCCCGTCCAACCGTGGGATCAGAAGTAATCAGAAGTAGGCGCGATCGACAATGACAGCGATTACCAAGACAGCCACACGACTACCGATACATCATTTTACTGTGTTGCGGTCCTGTGTTGCGGTCCTGTGTGGGGCATCATGTTGCTCATTCGTGCCCATTGGGGATGGGGATTATTGACCGATCGCTGGTACTGGAGTGGGGGACTGGGGCAAGATAGATCAACCCCAGATAAGACATCTACCCCCCCGATGAGCGAACGCGCCCTTTGGTTGGCTTGGTCCCGAATTGAGGGCCTAGGCACTACCCTCATCCGCCGTTTAGAGCAAGAATTTGGTTCGTTAGCCGCTGCTTGGGAGGCCGATCGCGTTGCCCTAGGCCGTGTTGAGGGCATTGGTCCCCAATTGCTGGACCGGATTGCGATCGCCCGTCGAGATCTCGATCCGGTCACCCTCCTTGCCGAGCATCAACGCCAGAATCCCCACTTTTGGCTCCCGATCGATCCCGATTATCCCCGCCTGTTGCTGCAAATCCCTAGCCCGCCCAGTGTTCTGTATACCCAGGGGCCGGTTGATCCCGCAGAAGTGGCTGGGCAAGTGCCGCTGATCGCGATCGTGGGCACCCGTGAACCCTCGGAGTATGGACGACGCTGGACCCGACGCATTGCCACGGCCCTCACGCGGCAGGGGGTTGTGATTGTCTCCGGTATGGCAGAGGGCATTGATACAGAAGCCCATACGGCGTGTTTGGACGCAGGCGGTCGCACGATCGCAGTGCTGGGTACCGGCGTCGATCAAATTTATCCTCGCCGCAACCGGGAACTCTATCACCGCATCCTCAAGCAGGGCTGGGTCACCAGTGAATACCCGGCAGGCACCCAACCCGATCGCCTGAATTTTCCTCGCCGTAATCGCATCATTGCGGGATTAGTCCGGGCCGTGTTGGTTATGGAAGCCCCGGCTCGGTCCGGAGCGTTGATCACGGCTTACCAAGCCAATGAGTTTGGTCGGGAGGTCTATGTACTGCCCGGATCGTTGGATAATCCGCGATCGCACGGCTGTCTGGGCCTACTCCACCGGGGTGCCCAAGTCATCCTGAACGAGGGCAAACTCCTGGAACAATTGGGCGCAATCCCAACCTTAGACAGACCTCCCATCCCTGCACCTAGTCCCCCACCCCCGCACCTGGCACCCCACTTGGCCAAGGTATTAGCTGCCGTTACCACTGAGGCCGCATCCCTGGATCAAATTGTGCTGGCTACAGGCATGGAGACGGGCATTGTCAGTAGTGCGCTCATGCAGTTGGAAATGTTGGATTTGGTCACCCAATTACCAGGACTGCGGTACCAGCAAGCCCATTAGCCTCTACAGTTGGCCGCAATCGGCGATGACCACGGGCTGGCTGGTGCGACCGCTAGCACTACCCACCTGCTCCATCTGGCGGACCACCTCCATGCCCTCGATGACACGGCCAAAGACCACGTGTTTACCATCCAGCCAGGGGGTGGCCACAGTGGTGAGAAAAAATTGGGAGCCGTTGGTATTGGGACCCGCATTCGCCATACTCAGCAGCCCCGGTCCCGTGTGCTTGAGTTGAAAATTCTCATCCGGGAAGGTCCGTCCGTAGATGGACTCGCCACCCGTGCCGTTGCCCCTGGTGAAATCGCCCCCTTGGCACATGAAGTCGGGAATAATGCGGTGGAAGGCCGATCCCTTAAAGTGCAGCGGTTTACCAGCGGTCCCCATGCCCTTCTCCCCCGTACACAGGGCACGGAAATTTTCAGCCGTCTGGGGGGCGACATCGGCGCGTAACTCCATCACAATGCGTCCAGCGGGCTGGTTACCGATCGTGATATCAAAAAAAACCTGGGGATTGGTTGCGTCAGTCATACCATCTTCCAATAGATTGCCAATAGATTGCCGATAGATTGCCGATAGATTGCCGGTATTGACCGGCGGGTTGCCAAGAGCGGGTTAGGGTTACGGAATACAAGGCGTAGCTAGCGTGATACCCATGACTTTCGCCTGGATGGACCAGTGGACCGTTCCCCGTCATCTGCGGCTATTGTGCCATTGGCTGGACACAGATACCAAACGTCCCCCGTTGGGCGCGTTCCCGATCGCCCTTGGCTTGGGGCAAGACGCCTCACAATTTGCGGTAAAGATAAAAAAAAAGTAAAAAAGTAATAAGGTGAATCTTGCCAACGGTTTATCCCTGTCAAATCCTGGAATCTACATGCAGGCTCCTTCTATCCCCCCATCCCCTAATGCGGAGGCACCCCTCCAACTCCTGCTATTTGTAGATAAACGACCCAATTCGAGGGAGCAGATTCGGCAGATTCGCAGCTATCTCAAGGAGCTTGACGCCCGCTTCGACTACGACCTCCAGGTGATTGATGTTAGTGAACAGCCCTACTTGGCAGAGCACTTTAAGCTGGTCATTACCCCTGCCCTGATCAAAATCCACCCTGAACCCCGCCAAACCTTGACCGGCAATAACCTGGTCGTGCAGATTGGCAACTGCTGGCCTCGGTGGCAACGATCGGTGGAAGATTATCTCACCGCCTGCCAAGCGCAAGCCACTCCCCTAGAGGCAGCCCCCAATGCCGCCTGTGTGCCATCGATCCTCAATGCGGCTGAGTTAATGCGCTTGTCCGATGAGATCTTCCGTCTGAAACAAGAGCAGGAGGAATTGAAGGAGCAGCTTCAGTTTAAGGATCGCATTATTGCCATGCTGGCCCACGATCTGCGCAATCCCCTGACGGCTGCCGCGATCGCGGTTGAAACCTTGGAACTGAGTCAAGATCCCAACGATGTGCGGGCTTCGCGTCTGACACCGGCCCTGATGAGTCAGTTACTTAAACATGCCCGGACCCAAATCCGCGAGATCGATCGCATGATCACTGACATTTTGCAAGCTGCGCGGGGCAATACGGCAGAGATTCGTGTGCAACCCCAAGTGCTGAATCTAGGACAATTATGTGCCTCTGTCTTTGAACAATTTAAAGAAAAGCTGCAACTGAAAGCCCAACGTTTAGAAACCGATATTCCTAGTGATTTACCGTTGGTGTATGCCGATCGCGAATGGGTACGACAAGTACTATTGAACCTCCTGGATAATGCGAGTAAATATACCCCCGAATCCGGGACAATCCAAGTTTCGATCCTACACCGAACAACCCAGAAGGTACAGGTGAGTGTTTGTGATAATGGGCCAGGCATTCCGGAAGCCGATCGTGAACGAATCTTCCAAGAAAAGGTGCGCCTCAAACGGGATGAAGAGCAGGAAGGTTATGGGTTAGGGCTATCCCTCTGTCAACGGGTAATTCGTGCCCACTATGGCCAAATTTGGGTGGATTCAGTCACTAACCAAGGCAGTTGTTTCCACTTCACCCTGCCAGTTCATCGCAACTAAGAAATTGTGATTTTGATTGACCTATTTGATGGGTAATGGTATGCCATCCGAATCCGTATGAGACCCTATTTAACTGTTCCCATTCAAGATTGTGGTGAACCCTTGGTTGAAATTGATCCGATGATCGCCCGGATTACCCCCCACCCCTATCAACGTCTTGGCGCTCCCTATGACCATCATTCGCCCTTTTACTTGCGCCAATCTGTCCACGAGCGCCTTCTCGCCGCCCAGGTCCACCTCACAGCCCGCCAGCCCGGTTGGCGGCTGCAGGTTTTTGATGCCTACCGGCCCCTAGCAGTCCAGCAATTTATGGTGGACTATACCTGTGCCCAGATGGCTAGGGCGCAGGGACTCGATCCCTGTCACCTCACCCCCGCCCAGCAGCAGGCAATTGCCACCCAGGTAGCGCAATTTTGGGTGACCCCCAATCCTGATCCGGCCTGTCCGCCGCCCCACAGCACTGGCGCAGCCGTAGATCTTACCCTTCTAGATGCGGTCGGCAATGCGGTGGCAATGGGTAGCGCGATCGATGAACTCTCCCCACGTTCATATCCCGACTACTTTTGCGACAATCCCGAGCCCCAAGCCCAGGCATGGCACCGATCGCGCCAACTGCTGCGGGAAGTGATGCTTGCCGCTGGTTTTTGCCAACACCGTTACGAATGGTGGCACTTTTCCTATGGTGATCAGATGTGGGCTTGGTTGACAGCGGCGACTGATCCGAGCCAGCCCCCCATTGCCCGTTATGGTCGTCTTGTGCCCAAGCACGACAACCCTGCGCACCGGTAGGATTGACGGCTGGCTAACCCACCTACTTCCCCTGCCAAATGCCCAATTCCCCTGGCAAAACTATCCGGATCGATAGCTGGGTTTCTCGTATAGAGAGGTGGTAGATGCACCCTGATTACCAGCTCCTGACGACCCGTCGGGGGCTTTTTATTGGGGTTGGCGACGTTGCGGGCGTTGGCCAGTCTGGGTCTTGGGCTGCTTGGAAGTGCCGTCGCTGGGTTGGGGATACCCTATCCCTGCCGCCAGCATCGGCCCCCGGTCAATCCAGTCAACCGTAATAAAAGGCAATTTCCTTTGCCTTGAGGGGTGCGAAGTCAGCCTCCACTAGCATTTGATCTAATTCAGCTTGGGGGATGTGTTTGGCACCAATCCGGACAATGCGCGATCGCATTGTGTTGGAAACCCCACTCCGCTGCCGCTGACCTTCTAGGGCCATGACCTTTTGGTAAAGGGCCAGTTTAGCCGGGGGAATCGGGGTGCCATCGAAGTCAATCCCCTGCGCGATCGCCCGATCGATCGCGTCCGCCCCGGTGGTGTTGCCTGAGGCATGATCAGTCATAGTCTGGAATTAGGAAAACAAACAGCCCTCCAATTCTAGGGGATTGGTAGGTCGATCGGGCCATCATGCCATCACAGTTATTGGCACCACCCCCTGAGTCCCATCGCCCCTAGGTCAGGCTAGAAGCCGTAGCGACCATAGGCCATTTGACTCGCCAGGGTGTTAATCAGCGTGGTGAGGATCGGATTCAGCAGGAAAATTGCCAGCATGGGTGAAAAGTCTAGCCCCCCCAACGGTGGGATAATTGCTCGAAATAGGTTCAGGTAAGGGTCCGTCAACTGGCTCAGGATCGAAAAGGGGGGGTTGTACCAATTCACGTTTGGGAACCAGCTTAGGAGAATCCGAATAATCAACAAGACCAGGTAAAATTGCAGTGCCGTTGACAGGGTGTCAAAAAGTAAGGGCAGAGGAGAATTCATAGGGACAACCGTTTTATGCAAAAGTCGCCAAGTCGGCTACAGCGTTCCCATTTAGTTTAACCAATCCCTCCCCCGATAGAACAGCGCCTTTCTGGAACTGTATGCTGCGGATAGCCAGATGGCATTTGCCCCAACGGCTGCCGAGTGGTCTGTCAGTCGTAAACTTGAGGGTTGTAGATAGGCGCTAAGATCCTTCGACAGAAGCTCTCAGGATGGCCGGAACTCATTCGTTTCTCCTAGGGAGACGCGACGCGAACGGGCTGAGCGGGTCGAGAACACTGATCCTAAGCATGGCAGCCCACTAGGCCCGTTTGGACAATCCAAGTTATTTGCAGCTATTTTCAACGTCTTCTCATGCTGAGCCGCACATTATGACCCCTGCCCGTTCTCCCCGTTGCCTCTTGATCACTGGTGGTGCTGGTTTTATTGGTGCCAATTTTGTTCACTACTGGCACCGTCACTACCCGGACGATCGTCTGGTGGTCCTGGATGCCCTCACCTATGCGGGTAACCGCCACAGCCTTGCCCCTTTGGAAACTGCTCCTAATTTTCGCTTTGTCCTCGGCAATATTTGCGATCGGGAGCTCGTGGAGCAAGTCCTGCGACAGGAGCAAATTGATACCGTTGCCCACTTTGCGGCAGAGTCCCACGTCGATCGCTCGATTTTGGGACCCGCTGCTTTTGTCCAAACCAACGTCGTCGGGACCTTTACCCTGCTTGAAGCTTTCCGGCAACACTGGCGCAGTTTGGGGCAACCCGACACCTACCGCTTCCTCCACGTCTCTACAGATGAGGTCTATGGGAGCCTAGGTCCCGATGATCCAGCCTTTACCGAAGTCACCCCCTATGCCCCCAATAGCCCCTATTCCGCCTCGAAAGCAGGCAGTGACCACCTCGCACGGGCCTACTTCCATACCTATCAACTGCCTACCCTCATTACCAATTGCTCCAATAACTACGGTCCTTTCCACTTTCCAGAGAAGCTGATTCCCCTCTGCTGCATTAACATTTTGTTGGGGAAACCATTGCCGATTTATGGGGATGGTCAAAACGTGCGCGACTGGTTGTATGTCCAGGACCACTGCCGTGCCCTAGAAACGGTCATCCACCAGGGCCAGCCTGGAGAAACCTACAACATTGGGGGCTGTAACGAGGTCAAAAACCTGGATCTGGTGCAGATGTTGTGTGATCTGATGGATGAGTTGGCCCCAGCGTTGCCCGTGCGCCCCAGTCGCCAATTGATCACGTTCGTCAAAGATCGACCGGGCCACGATCGCCGTTATGCCATCAACGCCACCAAACTACGCACAGAACTGGGCTGGGAACCCACCGTGACCGTGGCTGAGGGACTGCGCCAGACGGTGCGATGGTTTCTCGATAACCGGGCTTGGTGGCAACCGCTCCTATCGGCGGAGTACCAGGACTACTACCAGCAGGTCTATGCCCGGTAGCCATGCCCACGCGGCATAACCGCCACAAAACTTAACAGCAGTGACGTCAGCAAATAATTTTCTCTGGGTATCCCCGCTTTGGTAGACTTGGAAACTGGGATCGTAAAGGATACCTGACCGAATCATGGTCTTGCTAATTTGCCAGTTGGGTTGCAGCTTGGCGAGTTCACAATGACGCAAAAAGACGCAAAATTTGCCTTGGGGAGGTAGGCTCTGTGGAAAATACCATTGGCTTAGAGATTATTGAAGTCGTTGAAAAAGCGGCGATCGCCTCGGCCCGTTGGATGGGTAAGGGTGAGAAAAATACCGCTGACCAGGTGGCGGTAGAGGCCATGCGGGAGCGGATGAACCAAATTTACATGCGTGGTCGCATTGTGATTGGGGAAGGGGAGCGGGATGAAGCCCCGATGCTCTATATCGGTGAAGAGGTGGGCATTTGCACGAAACCTGATGCCAAGAACTACTGCAACCCCGATGAATTGGTGGAAATTGACATCGCGGTTGACCCTTGCGAAGGTACCAACCTGGTAGCCTATGGCCAGCCCGGTTCAATGGCGGTCCTAGCAATTTCGGAAAAGGGGGGTCTCTTCGCTGCACCCGACTTCTACATGCGTAAGTTGGCAGCGCCAGCAGTGGCTCGCAATCATGTGGATATCCGCAAATCAGCCACGGAAAACCTGAAAATCCTGGCCGATTGTATGGATCGCTCGGTGGAGGAACTGGTGGTGGTGGTTATGGATCGGCCTCGCCATAAGGAATTGATCCAGGAAATTCGGCAGGCGGGGGCACGGGTGCGTTTGATTAGTGACGGCGACGTATCAGCCGCCATCTGCTGTGCATTTTCTGGCACCAATATCCATTGTCTGATGGGTATTGGGGCGGCGCCGGAAGGGGTGATTTCAGCGGCAGCGATGCGCTGTTTAGGAGGACACTTCCAAGGTCAACTGATCTATGATCCTGACGTGGTCAAGACCGGTCTGATCGGTGAGAGCAAGGAAGGTAATATTGCTCGCCTGAAGGAAATGGGGATTGATGATCCCGATCGCGTTTACAACGCGGAAGAACTGGCCTCTGGGGAAACCGTCCTCTTTGCGGCCTGCGGGATTACGCCCGGTGTGCTGATGGAAGGGGTGCGTTACTTCCACGGGGGGGCACGGACCCAGAGCTTGGTCATCTCCAGCCAGTCGAAGACCGCCCGCTTTGTGGATACGATCCACATGTTTGAAGAGCCGAAGTACCTCCAGTTGCACTAAGCAACGACTGGGGGGTTAACGCCCTCAGCCCAGCCTAACCTAGTGGGATAGCGATATGGGCTGTCCCACAGGCCAACTGGATCACGACTTCTGTCTGAATGATCTAAATTACGAGCACTTCTCCAGGGGCCTGCCATGCCATAAATCCGGGCTTGGAGGTTAGTGTACCGTTGTCATCACCTGAAACCGAAGCTGCCTGTGGGTGTGTTTCCACCCGGATAGCCTGAAGCCTGACGGGCGCAGCCTTGCCTAGCAACAACTTGATACACTGGAATAATTCCCCCCTCTCGTTAGCAACACGTTATTAACCTGTTATTAACCTAATGAATATTGCGGTCATTGGCCTCAGCCACAAAACAGCAACGGTTGAAGTACGAGAAAAACTCAGCATTTCTGAACTCCAGATGCAGGCGGCGATCGCCCAGATCAAAGCTTGCCCCCACATTGATGAAGTCGCGATCCTGAGCACGTGCAATCGTCTTGAGATTTACTGTGTTGCCTCCGAAACGGATCTCGGCTTACGGGAAGTCATGCAGTTTTTGGCTGAACATAGTCAGATCCCCTTAAACGATCTGCGCCGCCACTTGTTCATTCTCTTGCATGAAGATGCCGTGATGCGCTTAATGCGAGTAGCGGGCGGGCTGGATAGCTTGGTGTTAGGGGAAGGCCAAATCCTCTCCCAGGTGAAGCAGGCCCACAAACTGGGGCAGCAATACCAGGGCATCGATCGCATCCTTAACCGGTTGTTCAAGCAGGCAATTACGGCGGGTAAGCGGGTACGCACGGAAACCGAGATTGGGACTGGTGCAGTTTCAATTAGTTCGGCAGCGGTGGAATTGGCCCAACTTAAGGTGCAGGAACATGCGGCCTGGGCGGAGCGCGACGGTCACCAGGCCAACACTGCCGTTCTGACCAAATCTTTAGAGGACCATCGGGTCACGATCGTGGGTGCGGGTAAAATGGCTCGGTTGCTGGTGCAACACTTGGTGTCTAAGGGGGTCAAAGAGATTACGATTTTGAATCGATCGCGTCCCCGTGCGGATGAACTGGTGCGTCAGTTTTCGGGCAATGGGACAACCGTCACGGCTCTATTGATGGAGGATTTGCTGCCCGCACTCCAACGCTCTGACATTGTCTTTACCAGTACGTCGGCCACTGCTCCCATTATTGATCGCGCCTTGTTGATGTCGGTCTTGACACCCCAGCAAGCCCTCATGCTGATCGACATTTCTGTGCCCCGTAACGTCCACGCCGATGTGGAAACCCTGGGGCAGGTAAAGTCATTCAACGTGGATGATCTTAAAGAAGTCGTCGCGCAAAACTACGAAAGTCGGCGACAAATGGCCCAGCAGGCGGAAGTGCTCCTGGAAGAGGAAGCCGAAGCTTTTAATGCCTGGTGGCAAACCCTGGAAACAGTACCCACCATTAGCAGTCTGCGGGATAAGGTCGAAAGTATCCGGGAGCAGGAACTCGAGAAAGCCCTCTCACGGTTAGGGTCAGAGTTTGCTGAAAAACACCAGGAGGTGATTGAAGCCTTAACGCGGGGGATTGTGAATAAGATTCTCCACGATCCAATGGTGCAGTTACGGGCACAACAAGATATCGAAATGCGGCGACAGGCGATCGAAACTCTGCGGCTTTTGTTTAACCTAGATGCCGAAGCGATCTCCCAGGGTTAATGCTCTAACCTGTGACCTGCGGGTACCCCTGTCAGATTTAGAGATGGGGGCTTAGCTACTTTGCTGTAAGCAGGCATCTAACAGCGAGGGTCTGAAAATCCAGTTTGGTAAAAGCACCGCTGCGACTCACTCGCTCGCTGAAGAGGGCAATCACAAAAAACTTAGGGCAAGTATTCGACCTGCCCTAAGCTGCAATGGTTGGATATGAGCTGCAATGGTTGGATATGCCTTAATGCGTAGTTGCGGTCACCGACATCCTAAGACTTCAGCGCGTTCGCTCCCCCAACCACCTCCAGGATTTCCTGCGTAATGGAGGCTTGACGAGCCTTGTTATAGGACAGGGTGAGGGTCCCAATCAGTTGCGAGGCATTATCACTCGCATTGCTCATCGCCGTCATCCGGGCCGCTAGTTCACTCGCCGCCGACTCCTGCATCGCCCGCAGAATTTGATTACTCAGGTACAGGGGCAGTAAGGCATTCAGGATTTGTACCGGGTCCTGTTCAAAAATCATGTCCCGGGGTAGGTTCGGAGCCTGGGAGGTCACCCGTTCCCGTTCCACTTGAAACTGTCCCCCTCGCGTCGTCAAGCGGAAAATTTCATCGTCAGCGGTGGCTAAGCCTTGGGGATCTAAAGGCAATAGGGTTTGGACCGTCGCCCGGGAACTGATCAGCGAAACAAAGCGCGTATAGATCAATTCCACGCGATCGACATTCTCCGACAAGTATTCCGAAAGCACCTCATCCTGGATTGTTGTGGCTTCCTCCGCCGTGGGAATTTGTTCCAAATTGGCAAAAGTGACGCTAATCGGCTGTTCCCGACGTTGGAAGTATTGAATGGCCTTCCGACCAATCAAAATATACGAATATTCGATCCCTTGGGCTTGCAGTTCCTTCGCCCGCATTTCCGCCCGTCGAATGACATTCGTGTTGTAGGCCCCACACAGACCCCGATCGCCGGAAATCACAATCAGCGCCACTCGGCGCACTTCCCGCTCCCGGAAGAGGGGCAGGCTCACATCTTCAAACTTTAGACGGGCCTGTAGACCGCCCAATACCTGCGCTAGGCGATCGGCAAAGGGACGGGTTGCCAGCACTTGCTCCTGGGCACGCCGCACCTTTGCTGCCGCCACCAGACGCATTGCTTCAGTAATTTTTTGGGTATTTTTGACAGACTTAATGCGATCGCGAATCGCTTTGAGATTAGGCATATTCCTCCAGGCTCTTTTGGCTAATCGGCAGTAATCAAGGGTTCAGCAAGGTCTACGGGGGAGGGCTGTTTTGAGTTTCGAGTTTTGAGTTCTGAGTTTTGAGTTCTGGGTTTTGGCTTTTGAGTGCTGGGAGACAGCCGGGACGGCTATCCCACAAGCGGTTTCTCAATCCAGACAGCCGGGACGGCTATCCCACGAGTCTGGCTTCTTCCCTCTCTTCTCTCTTCTCCCTCCTCTCCTCCCCCGTAAACCGATGCCCGCAACTAAACCGAGGCCATGAAGGTTTGCTTCGCTTCCGTGATCCCTTCCTTCAGGAGGGCTTCTGCCTCATCGCTCAGGACCTTCTGGCTTCCCAAGACCTCAACATACTTGGCCTTCGCCGTCCGCAGGTACTCCCGCAGGGACTTGAGGAACGCCGACACCTTGTCCAGCGGAATGTCATCCAGGTAGCCGTTAATCCCGGCGTAGATGATGGCGACTTGTTCCGCCAGGGGCAGGGGTGAGGATTGGGCCTGCTTCAGCAGTTCCCGCAGCCGTTGGCCCCGGGCTAGTTGGGCTTGGGTGGCCTTATCCAAGTCAGACGCAAATTGGGAGAACGCTTCCAGTTCATCAAACTGGGCCAGTTCCAGCTTGATCTTCCCAGCCACCTTCTTCATCGCCTTGGTTTGGGCCGCTGACCCCACCCGCGAGACGGAAATCCCAGGGTTCACAGCCGGACGAATCCCGGCGTTAAACAGGTCGGACGACAGGAAGATTTGGCCGTCGGTAATCGAAATCACGTTGGTGGGAATGTAGGCCGATACGTCACCGGCTTGGGTTTCCACGATCGGCAGGGCTGTCATGCTACCGCCACCGAGTTCATCGTTGAGCTTGGCTGCCCGCTCCAGTAAGCGCGAGTGCAGATAGAACACGTCACCGGGGTAGGCTTCCCGACCGGGGGGACGCCGCAGCAGCAGGGCCATCTGGCGATAGGCTTGGGCTTGCTTGGACAAGTCATCGTAGATCACCAGCGTGTGCTTGCCCTTGTACATGAAGTACTCGGCCATTGTCGCGCCGCTATAGGGAGCTAGGTATTGCAGGGTCGCGGGGTCGTTGGCGTTGGCCGCCACCACGATCGTGTAGTCCATCGCGCCCCGCTCTTGCAGGGTGCCCACAATTTGAGCCACGGTCGAGGCTTTCTGCCCGATCGCCACATAGACGCAGATCACGTCTTCCTTGGCCTGGTTGAGGATTGTATCCACTGCGATCGCGGTCTTCCCGGTTTGGCGGTCACCAATGATCAACTCCCGCTGTCCCCGACCAATGGGAATCATGGCATCGATCGCCGTAATCCCCGTTTGCAGCGGCTCACACACCGACTTCCGGGCAATAATTCCTGGTGCGGGCGACTCAATGAGGCGGGTTTCCGTCGTGTTAATATCGCCCTTGCCATCCAGGGGACGACCCAGGGGATCAACCACCCGACCGATCAGCGCGTCACCCACGCCAATCTGGGCAATCTTGCCAGTGGAGACCACCGTGCTGCCTTCTTCGATATCACGACCTTCGCCCATCAACACCGCACCGATGTTGTCTTCTTCAAGGTTCAGGGCGATCCCGATCGTGCCATCAGCGAATTCCAGCAGTTCCGAGGCCATCACCTTTTCCAGACCGTAGATACGGGCGATACCGTCACCAACTTGCAGGACCGTTCCCACATTGGAAACCTTGACATCCTGGTCGTATTGCTCAATCTGCTGGCGAATAATGCTGCTAATTTCGTCAGGTCGAATACTGATCATGGGCGTCTCTTAACTCTATATCTGGAGGACTGGAAAATCTGAAGAACTGGAAAACGAGAACTGAAAAGCGAGGACGGGAAAGCGAGAGAGGAGTGAGCGTTGAGGAGTGAGGAGTGAGGAGTTATCTCTCTTCTCTCTTCTCTCTTCTCTCTTCTCTGAGCGTCCCACCATCGCTATCGGGAACTCAAACTCATGCCAATACGCCGCAGTTGTCCCTGCAAGCTGGCATCAATGATCTGGGAACCAATCTGGATCACCACCCCCCCAATTAAATCGGGGTTGATCGCCAATTGCAGTTCCACTTCACTGGCCCCGGTCATGGCCATGATCTTTTCCCGGACAACGGCGATCTGGGCTTCGGTTAACGCGATCGCTGAGGTCACCTCTGCCAAGACGGTCTTCTTCAACTTGCGGAGCCGCGCTTGATACCGCTGGCAAATCCCATCCAGAAACGCAATCCGGCGACGATCCACCAACAACATTAAAAAGTTGAGCATATAGGGGTGAACCTGATCGCTCACCACCTGCCGCAATACCGCTTTCTTGGCATCATCTCCCACCAGGGGACTGCTCAGAAATTGGCTTAATTCGGCTGACGCCGCCAACAGGCTGCTCAACCCACGGGTATCTTCCCCGAAGCGATCGACCAAATCCTGGGCCTGGGCCAGCGACATTAATGCCTCGGCATACGGCTCTAATACGGAAGTTCCAATAACGCTTTCACTCATGTGCGATCTCCTAACAGGGCCAGACCTCGATCAATCAATCGTTGCTGCACGGTATCTGATAGCCGCGCCGGCAGTTGTTCCTCAGCCCGTTGGAGGGCCATTGCCACTACCCGCTGGCGTAGTTCCGCGATCGCCCGCTCCTGCTCGGCTTGGAGATCCTGGGTGGCAGTTGCCCGCAAGCGTTCCACATCCGCAGCCGCTTGAGCCAGGATAGATTCCCGCATGGTGCGGGCCGTCTCCTCCGCCTTAGCCAGGATTTGACTGGCTTCGGTTTGCGCTTGGGCTAGTTTTTGCTGTTGCTCAGCGAGGACAACGGCTGCCTCTTGGCACTTTTGCTCAGCTTCCTTAATTTCGCTTTCAATCTGGCTTTGCCGCTCCGCCAGGGTGTTGCCCACCAACTTGCGACCAAAGTAGACCAGAACCGAAATCGTAATTGCCAAATTGATTAAATTGGATTCGAGCACCTGCTCTAGCCCAAAGCCTGACTCCGCCGCTGCCGCCGTTGCCAGCCACAAAGTACTGTGCCAAATACTGTGCATGATCATGTGCATTGCCTCCCCGTGATCACCGTGCTGCCCCCGATCCCAGCAACTTGTCTAGGATCTGTTGGCTGAGCGCATCAATCTGGTTCTCCAGAGTTTGCAGCGCGGTTTGCTTTTGCTGATCAATCTCTCGCTGAGCTTGCTCACGCTGCTGCTGGGCTTCCTGTTGCGCCTCGGCCAGTTTACTCGCCATTAGCTTTTGCGCTTCCGCCTCTGCCGTCAAAATCACTGTTTGGGCTTGGCGACGGGTGTCGGCCAGTTCTTGCTCATACTGTTGGGCAAGCTGTTTCGACTTGGCTAGCCGTTCCTCGGCCTCTAAACGATTCTTACGCACGTAATCGGCCCGACCTTCGATCGCACCGGTTAAGGGCTTAAAGAAAGTGACATTAAGAATGGCCACTAAAATGACGAACTGAATCGCCATTAGGGGAAGCGTGGCATCCAGGTCAAACAACCCACCACCCTCGGCAGTTGCTTCGGCAGCTTCAGCCGCAATTAATAGTGTCCAGAGTGTCATGTTTACGTCCTGTCTGTCTGGGCAGGGATCAGGCTGCGAGGGGGGAATCCAACCTGGCCACCCCCCTAACCGCGATCGCCTGCAAGGGCATGAGAATTACCGAAACAGTCCCCTTGTGGGTTAGGCGAAGGGATTCGCGAACAGCAGCACGAGGGCAACCACCAAGCCATAAATGGTCAAGGCTTCCATGAACGCCAAGCTGAGGATGAGGGTACCGCGAATTTTGCCTTCGGCTTCGGGCTGGCGGGCAATCCCTTCGCAAGCTTGTCCAGCGGCAGTCCCTTGACCAATGCCAGGGCCGATCGCGCCCAGACCAATTGCCAAACCTGCTGCGAGAACGGATGCTGCTGTAATGATTGGGTCCATAGTAAATTTTCCTTCCAAGTAAACAGAGTCGATAGACCAAGCTAGATTAGAATCTCAGGTTTTGGAACCCGCCGTCAATCAATTTGTTTGGCAATCTATATGAGACGCTTTATAGCCCCAATTACGGAGTCTATAGGCGTGAGAAGATGCGCGATCGCATCGCCGCCAACCGTTCGATTTTAGGGCAGCAATTCCGATACCGAGTCTCACCTCTAAGTTTTAGTGTTCTTCACCTTCGTGGTGTTCACCTTCAAGGGCTTCACCGATATAAACCGAGGCCAGAGTTGCAAAGATCAATGCTTGAATTGCACTGGTAAACAACCCCAGGAACATCATCGGCAAGGGCACAAACAGGGGAACTAGGAGGACAAAGACCCCCACGACCAATTCATCTGCGAGGATATTGCCAAAAAGACGGAAGCTCAGGGAAAGGGGCTTCGTGAAGTCTTCAATGACCTTGAACGGCAGCATAATTGGGATGGGTTCCACATAATGTGCGAAATATCCCAAGCCTCGTTTCTTAAAGCCTGCATAAAAATAGGCCAGTGAGGTCAACAGGGCAAAGGCAACCGTGGTGTTGATATTAGCAGTGGGCGCACCCAGTTCCCCCGCCGGGAGGTGAATGAGCTTCCAGGGCACGAGGGCACCGGACCAGTTGGAGACAAAGATGAACAGGAACAGCGTCCCCACAAAGGGAACCCAGGGCCGATACTCTTTTTCGCCAATTTGATCGCGGGCAATGCCCCGTACAAACTCAAGCACATACTCCATCAGGTTCTGCACACCCGTCGGAACCCGTTGGACATTGCGGGTGGCCGCTAGGGTGAGGACCAGCAGCACGGCAATCACAAACCAGGAGGTTAGAAACACCTCACCGTGCAGCTTCAAATTGCCCACCTGCCAGTAAAAGTGTTTGCCCACCTCTAAGGAGGCCAAGGGCAACCCAGTTAACTGAGTAAGAGCGTAAGGTATATCCATTCAGGGATTCTCTAACGTTAGCTCATTGCGATAGCTCCATGCGATCGTCACGACTCCCCCGATGACGGGTCCGATTTGGGCCGCGTATCCGTGAGATAGGTTGACCAGATCACATAGACAATCAGGGCCACTTTATAGGTCAGGAATCCTAAAAAAACCGACATCACCTGTAGCTGATTCCATTGGGTTGCAACTATAATCAACCCAGCAACTAGAGCCAAACGGGTACTGCCTAGGCGTTTTTTAGACCGACCTAACTGTTCGACATCCCGCGCCAGCAACCGCAGGTACACCACCCCGGTGCAAGCCCCAATCAAATAGTTAAGAGCCAGATTCAGGGAGTAGGTGAGCCAAACGGTGACGAAAATAATCCCCGTGAATGCAAGGGTCCAGGTCAGTAAAGCCTGACACAGTTGATAGTACTCTTGCATCGAGGCGTTGGGTTCCGGCGATAGCTCAACGGTGGCCGCTGAGGGGTCCCGCCGGAGGAGGGAAGTTAGCTGGTTCGCAAGGGGCACGGGATGACCGAATTTGAGCGAAAAACATGGCTTGACTGCTTGCAAGCCAGTGGCAATTGTACCACGCAGCGTTAACCCTTTTTTTACGATCGTCCCCCGATCGCATACTGGATTCGCAGATGGGATAGCCGTCTCGGCTGTCTGTCTTGTGGGATAACCGTCTCGGCTGTTGTCTGTCTTGTGGGATCGCTTTGCTCAGCTGCCGGAGTGGCAGGCAGGATGCCTACCCCACAACTGCTTTTTGATCGACTGTTTTGATCGACTGTCGGGATCGCTTTGCTCGGCTGCCGGAGTGGCAGGCAGGATGCCTACCCCACAACTGCTTTTTGATCGACCGAGACGACTGGGCCAGGGGGCTGAGTTCAATGAAAGCCGCGATCGCCGGAGCGGCTGCCAGTCCAGTACACCTATTCCCAACGTTCATAGTTCGTAGTAACGACTTTAGTCGTTAGGAGCATCGTGCTGCGGACCCTAAGCCGGGGGGGTCAGCAGAATTAATTGTTGCGCTTGCAAGTGACGGACTTGGTTGAGATCCAGAGGGGCGATCGCCAGCAATTGAGCAACCGTCTTACCATCCGTGTTTGCGTCGCAGGCTTGTAAAAAAGCAAACTCAGGATCGGTTAATTGAACAATTTGGTAGTCGTAGTTAAAGAGGCATTGGCTGGGCCAGCCGTCCATACAGGGGTTACGATCGGGGATCGCCGCCAGGAGTTCGGCGTCATCGGTCCAGGAATGGTGGGGGAGGGGTTCCCGGCCCAGGAAAAATTCGTAGTGGGCTACGTCGGTATCGAGGAGTTCAATTAACCGATAGCGTTGGCGTGGGGTGAGGTGTGCGGCCCGTTCGAGGGCAGCGGGGGCTTGGCCAAGGAGGCGATCGAGTTGCCAAAACCCAGGATTGGAGAAGCCGAGAAATTTCAGACCAGACGCATCGATCAGTTCAAATAGGGTGTCGATCGTGTAGTCCACTTCCTGGGGATGGAGGTACATATCCGCGAAACAGGCATCCCGTTGGTTTTCCAGCGACCAGCGTTCCTGTTCCCGTTTGCGGATGCGATTATTTTCTGGCAAGGCGGCAAAAATTTGACGACCGAGTTCAACCCCAGCGGTGTAGTCGCCGCGATCGGGACCTTGCAGAAGGGCGATCGCCTGTTGCATGAGGCGAATTTCCCAGCGACCCAGTTCCCCATAGACGAAGATATGCATCAAGCCACCGGGGGCCAGCTTCGGTGCCAGGGCTTGGATACCGCGAATCGGGTCCGGCAGGTGGTGGAGAACCCCAACACAATTAATCAGATCAAACTGACCGGGCACTTGGGCAATGTCGTAGAGGCTGAGGTGCTGGAACTCGACATGGGTTGCCCCCGACTTTTGGCAGCGTTCTTGGGCAACCTGGAGTGCCCCGGCACTGAGATCAACCGCCACAATTTCCGCCTGGGGATTCAGATGGGCGAGATATTCCGTGCCAACACCTGTCCCACAGCCCGCATCCAGGATACGGATTTTCTCCGTGGCGGGTTTACGCCCAGTACAAAACCCATAGGCAGCCAACCATTGCCAACGCCAGTTGTAACCGGGAGGTGGCTCATCCAGCAAGGGTTCCGGCGGGAAAGGATAGGTGTTGTAGAGGCTGGCAACGGCGGCACTGACGGCTTGCGGATCGGACATGGAAGGACAGCGATCGGGAACCCCCCTAGTCTATCAGGAAGGGTTACTCTACCCCCTGAAATCCCCACTCTCCTTAGCCTACGATGCAACTGCTGGTTCTCCCCAAACGGCAAACCCCACGCCTTGCCCAGGAACTTATTACCCAGGCTGAAAGCAGCCCCACCTTTCCCCTAGCAATGATCCTAGAATTGATCATTACCATCATGGTCTACAAGTTCCCCGAACTCAGCCCAGCGGAAATCCACCAGATGCTCAAAATCGCCAGTTCTGCTCAAGAAACCCGCTATTACCAGGAAGCTAGGGAAGCTGGATTACAGGAAGGTCGCCAGGAAGGTCGCCAGGAAGGTGAACGATCGCTAATCCTGCGCCAACTCCAACGCCGCTTTGGCCCCTTACCAGAAGCCGCACGATCGCGCATTGACAGTCTCACCCTACAACAACTGGACAGTCTGGGTGATGCCCTGCTGGATTTTCAATCCCTGGCCGATCTCGCAACCTGGTTGCAAGCAATGGGCTAAGCGCAACCGGATGATCGCGTCAGGCGGGACAGTCCCATATCCGGGACTTGCCTTAAAATTAATCCTGTTTCCTATAATTTATTTGCCCCCTGTCTATAATTTATTTCCCCTGCCTCAGTCTCTGTAGCATAAATGTAATTCTTGATACACTAATTAACCCTGTCTTGGTTGCCTTTCCGTAGAATTAGGGAGCACTCAATTAGCCATTTCCAGTTAAAGTATGATCAGAGGGTTAATTTACGACGATCGCCTTCACATCGGGAGGCACACGATTGGATAGTCAAGGACTGCTCGAACAAGATAACCATTTGCTTCAAGAACTCATGCGCCTCCGCCAGGAGATTCGCCAACTACAGGCTGAGATCCAGGATTTGCATATTGCCCTCTCGACAACAGCTGAACATGGCGATTTGATTGAAGCACAACTGTACGAGACGAACCAGCAATTACAGGCAGAAATCTCAGTACGCCAGAAAGCTGAGGCTATGCTCTATACGTTACTTGATGTCATTTCACGGGAGAAAAGTGACCTCGAAATTATTGTACAAACCATTATGGAACATGGGGATGTGGTGGACACCCAGTGGTCGAGAAAACTGGCTGAAATTAGCCTTTTAGCCGCATCAGATGGCTTAACCCAAATTCCTAATCGTCGGCATTTTGATCAGCATTTAGCTCAGCAATGGCGGCAAATGGCACGGGAACAGAAACCCTTAGCGATCTTGCTATGTGATATCGATTACTTCAAACAATACAATGATGCCTATGGACACTTGGGCGGGGATGACTGTTTAAAACTAGTCGCCCAGGCGCTTTCTCATCATGCTCGACGGCCCTACGATCTGGTCGCTCGCTATGGGGGAGAGGAGTTTGCGGTGATTTTGCCGGGAACTGACTGGGAAGGTGCGATCGAGGTAGCCCAGCGGCTGAAAACAGCCATTGCCAAGCTTCAGATTCCCCACTCTGCTTCTAGGGTTGCGGCCTATGTCACGGTCAGTATTGGAGTTGCCAGTATGATCCCCAGTCCGAATTTGTTGCCGACTCACCTGATCACGATCGCCGATCGCAACTTATATCTGGCCAAGCACCAGGGCCGCGATCGTATCGTTCCCGCTCAGGTAGACTGAGGCTGGAGGGGTTCGTAGGCGGGACAGTAGCCTTCCGGACTAACCTTAAAGCGATATAGCGGCGACGTCGGGTTGCCACAGCGTTGGTTGTGGTAGTGATAGCAGATCGCGCAGCATTCGGTGACCGGGAGGGGGTGTTCTTCCCAGCGGTTGAGGATCTCCCGTTGGGAGAGACCCCGTAGAACCAGCTCTTCCCCTTGCCAGCGCACGGCAATCAGCCCCGTATCCGCAAACCGTTGCCAGCGGGGATCGGCAATAATGTTGGCCGGCAGAATCACACTGACAGCGGTGTCGGACTCAATGACTTCACCCTCATAGCCACTGTCCGATGTTATCGGACGCAGGAAGGTTTCCCCGATGGGTAACTCCACCCGTGTACCCGCTGCTGGGGAGTGCAATTGGTAGCGGCTTTGGAGTTCTTCTAGATTGGTGAGGTCGGCTAAATAGACAGGAGAACCGTGAATAAAGACGATGTGCTGGGGGCGAAGGTTATGAATGAGTTGCATGGTTCCTGCCCCGTCACAATGATCGGCGAGTAAATAAGACTCCATGAACCACGTATCAGGCAACCCCGTTGGTTGGCGAATGGTTAAATCCGGTCGGTGATCTGGTTGCTCCGAGAGCAGGACTAACCAGGGATGATCCGTGTCGGTCACGTAGGTGTGCCAGTCGATCGTGAGATCGGTCAGAACAATACAGGGCACTTGGCCGACCTGGTTGCGGTTTGCAGGGTGTAGGCGACGGACACGGGGGCGAATGCGATCGTCCCAAAACAGGGGTTGGTGGCGGGCAAAGTTCTGCACATTACTGGGCAAGTAGGGTAGGAGATCCAGGTAGGCATCACAGCCGATCGCGACTTGACCATCCACCCAAATATCCAGGTCCCGCCCGGTAAACAGGTGGTGACTGCGTAGGAGCATGAGTAAATCCTGCCCCAGCCCCAACATCGGGACAGGCATTAGGATCGAGCAGCCCTCATTGAGTCCTCGGTGAATGCGCTCAGCCAGTTGATTTTCCTGTTGGCGACGCCGGGGATGGCGAGCACTGCCGTAGGTGCCTTCCAGGATCAGCACATCGGGTTTGAGACCCCGCAGCTCTTCCAGCGGTAACCCTTCTACCAAGCGGGTGCTGGAGAGGAAAAAGTCACCCGTATAAAACAAACGGTAGGTGCGTTTCGGGGGACCAGGAACGTCGGGGTGTTCTGCTGGGGGGGTATAGGACAGGAGAATCGCTGCTGCCCCTGGCAGGTGACCCGCAGGCCACAGTTCGGCAGTCAGGCCATCGTGAACTTTCAGCGGCGATCGCCAGGGGAGCGGTTGCCAAAAGGGCGGCACCTTTTGCCGCTCTGGGGTTAACCAGTTCAGGGCAAGTAGTTGGGCGGTGGCCTCGCTGGTGTAGATCGGGACCTGGGGCAGGGTGTGGTGTAGGGTAAGGAGCGATCGGGCGTGATCGGGATGGGCGTGGCTGCACAGAATCAGATCGATCGGGGGCGGCGTGTTGGGGGCAGCCCCCAGGTGAAGCGAGTTGGTTAGGCCCTGGAGATCGGCGAGTCCGCAATCCAGGAGAATACGATAGGGACCCATCTTAACCCCAAGACAGATCCCCTCCCCCGCCCGACCAGCGCCATAGGGTATACACTCGATTTCCATGCCTGTGCTTGCTTATCAACCATCAGCCCCTAGCAGTCACCCCGGTGCCAGCAAAGGCCAATGGTTGGATTGCGGAGCACTAGTGGGCAGAGCCGTTGCCGTGGTAGTTGTCAGTGTCATAAAACCCGTTGCGGGTGCCAAAAAACAGGCAGGCGACGGTGAACAGGACTGTCAATACCACTAGAATCAATTTAACGTCCATTGGGTTTAATTTCCTCACACAGATAAAAATACAAGGATCGATTCACTTGCTTGGCACCACCCCAAATTCTAGCAAGTCTGTTAGCTAGGATTAAGTCCCAAGGCTGACTGGGTGCGATCGGTTCCTCACCTCAGCCGGTAGCCCCTAGCTGCCCTGTGTTTAAACCCAGTCTTCGCGTTGATTCGTTCGTTGACGATAGACTTGGGAATTGGCGTGAATCTGTCGGGTCTGACGAAAAAGGTCCACCTCAGTCAGTTGCCAACGCTCCAGGAGGCGATCGAGGTCGGCTTGGATATCGCGGGCACCGGGGAAGCCTTGGTAGCGAATCCGCAACCGGGCTAATTCAGCCAGGTTAAGGTCGGTGGCCGTTTCCTGAAGCAGCCGATCGATAATTTGACGATCGCTTTGCCAGAGGGGATGTTGTTGATCTTTGGATGCTTGGTCAGACATTGAACGGGTGACTCGTCAAACAATTAACCAGGACTATTAGGCTTAGGGTTAGGCTGGGGGCAACAACAGAGCATTGCACCCATATTGCACCAATGGCTCAAGGACTGGACGGCGGTTCGATTACCTTAGGCAGGGTAAAGTAAAATACCGTCCCCAGGCCCGGTTCCGACTCCGCGAAGATTTTGCCACCGTGACCTTTAACAATTTTTTTACAGGTGGCAAGGCCAATGCCAGTACCAGCATAGTTCTGGGCTGTCTTCAGGCGCTTAAAGGCTTGAAAAATGTCCTTCAGGCTGTCAGCGGGAATGCCAATGCCATTATCACGGATTCCAAATAACCAACAATCTACTTGTTCAGTAACCGAAATCTCAATCTGGGGTAGGATATCGGGTCGCGTAAATTTTAAGGCATTACCAATAAGATTTTGGAAGAGACGAACTAATTGGGTTTCATTACCATACACTAGGGGCAGCTCATTAAAGGTGATATCGGCTTTTTTCTCAGCAATTAGAATTTCTAAGTTGGCCAGGGCTTGGTAAAGGACTAGCTTCGAGTCTACGGCGGTTAAGGTAAGATCGACTTGGCCAACCTGGGCATAGGCCAATAAATCCTGAATAAGGCGCTGCATCCGCTTACCCGCTTCAAAGATGCGATCGATGTATTGAAGAACGCCAGTATCCAGTTCTCCCTGGTATTTCATTTGGATCAGGCCAATGAAGCCGGTAATACTTTGTAACGGTTGCTGCAAATCATGGGAAACAGCATAGGCAAACTGCTCTAATTCTTGATTAGAAATCATGAGAGCATGATTTAACTGTTGCAATTTTTGATTATGTTCCGCAAGTTCTTTTTGTAATTTACGAAGACGCAGTTGCATTTCAATGCGAGCCAATACTTCTTCAGTTTGGAAAGGCTTTGTAATATAATCTACTCCACCCACGCCAAAAGCTTTGACTTTGTCTAAGACATCATCTAGCGCACTGAGAAAAATGACTGGAACGGCTTTTGTCGATTCATGGGTCTTGAGATGCTGGCAAACTTCATAACCATCCATCTCTGGCATCCGAATATCCAAGAGAATCAGATCCGGTGGATCGGCTTGGGCTGAGGCTAGGGCCATTTGGCCATTGATGGCTTTACGAATTTCGTAGCCACGTTGGGATAACAGTTTTGATAACAGGCGTAGATTATCCGGCGTATCATCAACAATAAGAATACTTGATTCCGATAGTTCGTTAATAGGACTGTCCATAGCTTAGCGGTTTTTATTATAAGGATAATGAATGAATGCACGCAGGTCAGCTCGTCAGTGCCGGATTGGTAGGGGGGTGATCCCCAATCACACCGTCCTGAGTGTTGCTCCTGGTTACTGCTTCGTACTGTCTCGGCTACTACAGTCATTATCCTACTATCGCGATCGTCCTTATCTCAAGAGGATCACTGAGATTCCGAGTAACTAAATTAGCTAGGACGCAGGATCAGGTACAGAATATCTTCCTAATTTAAACCTTTTCCAGCCTAGCCCAGTCTGAAACAATAGGCAGTACACAACAGGGGGCTTGTATCCGTGTTTAGTAGCGCAGTCTCAAGCGATTCTCGTTCAGAGCCGTTTCGGGATTGGCAAAATCTAAAGTGGGCTTCTGGCCCGGTGCGGGGTGTTTTTCAGCCAGCAAGGATTGTGACGTTCAGTTCCTCCGAGCCGCGATCTGATGGTGAACTGGTGCAACGGTGTCTTCAGGGGCAACCGAGGGAGTTCCGTCAGCTTTATCGGCGCTATCAGTCGCGGGTACGATCGACGCTGTACCAATTGTGTGGAGCAGCCGGGTTAGACGATCTGGTTCAGGAAGTTTTCCTCAAAGCCTGGAAAGGGTTGCCCAAGCTCAAACAACCGGAGCAGTTTTCCCAGTGGCTTTACCGCATTGCGTGGAATGTGGCAATGGATCAGCGCCGGACCTATGCCCGCGATCGCAACCAACTACAAACCCTGGGTGAATTATTGGATACTTCCCCCCCAGATGTGGCCTTAACCCACCTCCATTACCAGGATTTAGTACAACAGGGCTTGGCGCAGTTAAGCCTTGATCACCGAGCCGTCCTAGTGCTTCACGACCTGGAGGAGCTTCCCCAAAAGGAGGTGGCCAGTATCCTGGAGATTCCTGTGGGGACCGTCAAATCGCGCCTGTTCCATGCCCGTGCCCAGATGCGGCAATTTCTCCAGCAGCAAGGAGTCCAACTATGACACCTGACGATCGCCCCTTGGTTCAATTTCTCCGCCAGTACCGCCCGCCTGCCCCCCCGGCAGCGATTAACCTGGAGGATCGCCTGATGGCTGCCCTCACCACAACCGACTGGGAAAGTGATGAGGATACGGATACCCATTGGACAGCGGATACTGCACCCCCCTGGGTGACGCCGAGTGCCCCGGCGTCGCGATCGCGACCTTGGGCACGCCAATCCCGACGGTGGCTCATGGCCGGGACGGCCCTCACTGCCAGTGTGATCGCCGCTTGGAGTGGACAAAGGCTTTGGCGGCTGGCTCAAGCGCCTAGCCCCACAGAATTAGCGGAAATTGAGCAATTCATGGAGCAAAGCTGGCAGGGCACCGTCGTGAGTGCTACCACAGATGTGTATAATCCCTTTTGGCCAGAGGTGGACTTTGAATAGTGGCGGCTTAAAAAGAGCATACCCTTAGTTGTTAGTTATATAGATATTGAGATATTGAACCAGTGGCGGCGGGAAATGCCATCCAATTGAGCTGGATCTTGATCATCGTTGCGTGGTAGGGGACTGCGCCGGGAGAGATAATTTATGAAGCGTTTTCAGTGGCTGTTAATTGCGATCGCGTTTGGATTAGGCAGCGCGATCGTTCTGACCGATGGCGGTTGGGGTACGAAGGTCGCGAGGGGGCCTGATCTGGGCAGGAACCTTGCCTATGCCCAGGCAAGTCCACCGCAGATGGCCCAAGCACAAACATCCGAACGACTCTTCCAAGCGTTGGATTTGACCCCGGCCCAAATTCGCGAGATCCGAGCCATCCAACAGCGCTATGCCCCCCAACTAACCCAGGGCCGACAGGCATTGCGGCAAGCTCACCAGGAATTAAGCCGCCTGATGGCGACAGGGACCTCCAATGAGCAAATTCGGGCTAAATTTCGACAGGTTCAGCAACTCAGACAACAACAAGCCGCAACCCATTTTGAAAGCCTGCTGGCCATGCGATCGGTGTTGACGCCCTCCCAACGCCGCAAGTTTGCAGAACTCATGCAAGAGCGCCAAGGTGCTCCCCGTCGTCCCCACGGTGAACGCTCCCTGCTGAAGCGCTGAGAAGGCGCGATCGGCAATCATGTGTCAGGGGTTCAGCCGCGATCGATTGACTTAAATCCGCAAGAAACTACATAGTTGAACGCATAACTTAAATACACTTTTTAATAAAATCTTAAGATTGCTAACGGAATTCCAGCACTTGCTAAGAGATCTCTTATCCTATAGGCAGGGTTTCTCTAGATATTTTGTCTGGATTAGGGATCGATTTGTTATCTGTGTCAGAGAGGTCAGCTAGGTTAGTGAATTGACTAGGTAAACTTTACGGTTTTCCTTATTGCCTATTGGTCAGGTACGAATGTTTCCGGCACCTCCTATGCTATATATGACTACGCTACGCCACCTGCTGTTATCGCTCATCCTGACGAGTCTATTTTGCTTTGGGATACCGTTAGTCCTACTAGGAACTTTACTGATCTTATTATTGGGGTTACAAACCTTACCTGGCATGGGCGCGATCGCGGCGCGAGGGTTTAGCCAAATTTTACAATTTTTAAATATTTTTGGCAATGGTAATATTTGGGAAGGGTTCTGGGTGATCGGTCTCAGTTGGAGTTTAGTGGGTGTGCTGTTTGATCTCTATATTTTCTATCAGTATCAAACGGGTGAGGGAACGAGTCACCAATCGCGGCAGCACTGGTTGCCGATAGCCCGTGATCACTAGCTGCGTGAGGTGAGACCGGACTGTGGATACCTACTACCAGCCCCAAGATTTGGCCCGTTTCGCGGAGGTGGGGGAGGATGCCCCAGCGCTCTGGCAAGCCTTTATGGGTTGGTATGGACCCGTATTTGCCGAAGGTGCCCTCACGGAACGGGAGAAGGCGCTAATTGCCCTGGCGGTTTCCCATGTGGTCCAGTGTCCCTATTGCATTGATGCCTATACGACGACCTGCCTGGAGAAGGGGGCGGATCTGGAGCAAATGACGGAGGCAATCCACGTGGCAGCAGCGATTCGGGGGGGCGCAACCCTGGTGCATGGGGTGCAAATGCGCAATACAGCCCAGCGCATTTCGATGTAGCCTCAGAAAATTGGAAAGTGGTCAGGTGGGGTTAGGCATCCTGCCTGCCCTTAAGACAACGGAACTGTTGTTGAGATTGTGGGTCGATCACCAGGATAATTTTCAACACAGACTCACTTTGGTGGGTCACACGGTCTACTTTGGCCCAATAGACAGCCCCGGTGGATAGGCTTTTCTCACCCGCAGGCAATTGCGTTGATCGGGCAGGCGGCCATACTCTAGCTGATCTGCTAGGGAGTCCATGATCATCAATCCCCGCCCCCCATCGGCATACAGGTCATGACGGGATTGAATCTCCATCAACTTTTGCTGTAGGTCAAACGGTGGACCCTGATCCCAGATGCAAATTTCCAATGCCTGCGGGCCTAAGGTGACCGCGATCGTCACCAGGGTTTCGCGGGGATACCCCCGATGCGCATGGCGCACGGCATTCGTAAAGCCTTCAGCCAGGATCGTTTTGCATTGCACCCAGAAATGATCCCACACCGGGCCACCCATACTCGGCAGAAGGAGGTGATCAAACCAAATCAGCACATGATCCAACGCCGTCAGGTCACTGCCAATTTGTAACTGACTTAACTGATCAATGGCGGCGGCGTTAACTGATGTAGATTGGCTGTTCTCGATCAATTCGCGTACCAGATGGCATCATCAGAGGTTTAAAATAGGAAACATCAGCCCATTTACTAGGCAGTTAACCCCGATCGTCAGCCGGTTGGCAATTGTTGACTCATTGCCTGTTCAAAGGCCGTGCGATCGGGAAAAATTTTGAACACCCGATCCATGCTAGTCAATTCTAAGAGCATTTTAACTTGATCATTGAGCGCACAAATCGCCAGTAGACAATTGGCCGATCGGGCCAGCTTCAGACAGGAGACCAATGCCCCCAAACCAGAACTATCCACAAAGGTAACCTGACCAAGATCGACCAGGATAGCGCTCACCCCTCCTTTGACCATCGCACTTACCTCCTCGCGCACTTGACTGCCCATACTACTGTCAAGCACACCGGATGGTTCAATCACTTGCATCGGGGAGACCATACAATCCCAATAGTAATTATCTACACTTTATCTGCATTGGTTGGCCGACACACCCTCTACAAAGGTAGCAGAACTACCCGTGTCACCCCAGTAAATCGTTTCCTCATAAATGTGTCAAGGGTTGTGTGTTAGGAGGACCTGATAGAAAACAGTCAACTTCAGGCATCAAGGCAGTCGTGACTCAGCCCGATTCCCACGCGTGGCCGCAATTTTTTGATTGAGAACTTCCAGGGCACGAGCAAATTGGGGGTCATCCAACGTGCCGATCTTGGCCCCCCCATCCCGGGAGAGGGCTTCGATTTGGGCTTCCGTCAGTTCTATCTCAATATCGGGTTTGATGCCGGCCTTATTGATGTCATTGCCATCGGGGGTAAAGTATTTGGCGATCGTTACCGCTAGCCCAGAACCGTCACCCAGGGGACGCACTGATTGCACCAGCCCTTTCCCAAAGGTCTTTGTCCCCACCAGGACGGCGCGATCGTGGTCCTGTAGGGCACCCGATAGGATCTCGCTGGCACTGGCCGAGCCACCATTGACCAGGACAACCAGGGGTTTATTGGTCAATTGGGAGTTATTAGCCCGTTGATGGTCCGTACTCCCAACACGGCTGACGGTCGAAACGATCTCACCTTCCTTCAGCCAAAGACGGGCAATACTAATACTGGCCTGGAGCAAGCCCCCCGGATTCGATCGCAGGTCAAGGATATAGCCATTGACCTGTTGCCGCTCCAACTCTTGGATGGCTTCGCGCATTTCCTTAGGAGCGAGGGAGCTAAATTGCACCAGACGAATGTAGCCAACCTTCCCCGCTGGCCCTTCGCGTAGGCTATAACGTACCGGGTGAATCTCAATGCGTGCCCGTTTCAGGGGGAAGACCAGTTCTTGCTCGCCACGCTGCACCGTCAGGACCACTTCCGTTCCCACGCGTCCCCGGATCAGGTTGACAGCCTGGTTAACGTCCATACCCTCGGTACTTTTGTCATCAATTTTGCTGATCACGTCCTTGGGCAGAATTCCCGCTTGGGCCGCCGGGGTATCCTCGATCGGGGAAACCACAATTAGCTTTTTCGTCTCCTCATCCTGGGCCAATTGAATCCCCACCCCGGTCAACTCACCGGAGGTATCCACCTGCATATTGCGGAACTCATCGGGGTCCATGAAGCGGGTATAGGGATCATCGAGCTTCCCCAGCATCTCCCGGATCGCATTGTAGGCCGCGCCCTGGTTAGCATAGGTCCGACTCAGGTACTCCTTGCGCAAGGCCCGCCAATCCACCTGGTTAAACGTGGCATCAACGTAGGTGCGATCGATAATCTGCCAAACCTCGTCAATCAGTTCCTTCGGGCTTTCTCGGAAAAATGCCTGACTTTTGGACAGGTGCATCCCTGCCCCCGTGACTGTAACGGCGGTTACCATGAGTGCAGTGGCACCGATCACCAGTCGATTCTTTGTAACTGTCATGGCACTTTCCCTAATGAACAGAGGCGAGGGGGTATTACGCCCAATTTAGCACAGCTAATCTTTCTGGCTACGGCAGAAGTCCAGTTTTACAGGTGTCTACTCCCCTTCTATTAAGACGCGGTAGCGAGGGGTGGTGGTTCAACCCAACGGCCATCAGCCTTGATCAATTCAATTAACGCTGCGACACCCTGATCTTCCGGAACTTTGCGAATTTCGTCGCGGCCCCGGTAGAGCGAAATATAACCCGGTTGTTTGCCCACGTAACCATAGTCGGCATCCGCCATTTCCCCTGGCCCATTGACAATGCAGCCCATAACGGCAATATTCAGCCCCGTCAGGTGTTGGGTGGCGTTGCGCACCTTATGGAGCACTTCCTCCAGGTTAAACAGGGTACGGCCACAGGAGGGACAGGCCACATATTCCACCATTGTCCGCCGGAGACCGAGGGCCTGGAGAATACTGTAGCAGACGGGGATTTCCTTTTCCGGGGCTTCCGTGAGGGAGACGCGGATGGTGTCCCCAATGCCTTCGGCCAGGAGGGTGCCAATGCCGGTAGTGGACTTGATGCGTCCATATTCCCCATCCCCGGCTTCGGTCACTCCCAGGTGGAGGGGGTAGTCCATGCCCAGGGCATCCATGCGTTGCACCATCAGGCGGTTGGCGGCAATCATCACCGGCACGCGGGAGGCTTTCAGGGAAATCGTCAGGTTACGGAAGTCGAGGGATTCACAAATCCGGATAAATTCCAGGGCAGATTCGACCATGCCTTCGGGGGTGTCGCCGTAGGTGAAGAGCATCCGTTCGGCGAGGGAGCCGTGGTTCACCCCAATGCGCATGGATTTCCCCTGATCCCGCAGGGAGACCACGAGGGGTTCCAGGGTTTGGCGAATTTTGTCGCCGATCTCGTCAAATTCCGCCTGGGTGAATTCCGTGCGATCGGTCCTGGGCTTTTCAAAGACATAGAGGCCAGGGTTAATGCGCACGTTATCCACATATTTGGCGACCTCCAGGGCAATTTTCATGCCGTTGTGGTGGACATCAGCCACAAGGGGAACATTCTGATAGGTGCTGATAAGCTTAGCCTTGATGGTTGCCATTGCCTTGGCATGGGCGAGGCTGGGCACCGTTACCCGTACCACTTCACACCCGATTTCGTGCAACCGACGAATGGCCGCAACTGACCCGTCAATGTCAAGCGTGTCCTCATTGATCATGGATTGGACAACAACGGGATGCTGGCTACCGACGAACACATCCCCGATCGGAACCGATCGCGTCGGGCGGCGGTGGATGGCGGTATCGGTAGACAGGGGGGCTGACGAGGGTAGGGTGGGTAGATTGGCGGGTAGGGGCAGGGTTTGCATAAAGCCAAGCAGAGAATAATCCTGCTTATCAGATTGCCACAAAGGGGGAACGTTGCGCCGGAAATTCCGTCAATTCAAACGCGATCGCCCATGATTGGTTAAGGCCGGGGGATCGTTAAGTAATTGCACAGCGGCAGTGTCTCAATCCTCCCTATCCTGATTACACTGTCTTCACTAAAACTACCCGAAATTTAAGGAGCATGGTTCATGTTGGGGAATACCCGCCAAACGCGTCAATCCATTAACCAAAGATGGCGTGCGATCGCCCTAGCCCTCGTGATGGGGATGGGCAGTGTCAGCTTGCTCGGTGGCTATACGCTACCCTCACAGGCCCAAGCGACTTCCCTGTCTACCCTAACCGTGCAGGACGCGGTGGGTGATCAGGTTTATGTGGGTAATCAACGGGTTAGTGTTGGCAGCGAGGTCCGTCCAGGACAAACCCTGCGGACCGATAATGCCTTGCTGGGGGTTGAGTTCAATACGGGAGCCGTGGGCCGTTTGGGACGCAATGCGGAAATGGGCTTCGAGCGCAACTGCTTCCAACTCAAACAGGGGCGGATGCTCGTCAGTGGCCCGGTGGTGGGCTGTACACCGACGGCCCAAATCAGTACCCGTAACGCGACCTATTTTCTCAGTGTGGGCGCGGATGGCCGGGAGGAACTTCAGGTTTTAGAAGGCGAGGTGAGTGTCACATCCCGCCGTCGTCCGGGGGTGGTGTTAATTAACCTCAAAGAAGGACAAGATTTGCGCCTGAGTCCCCAGGGTGAGGTAGTGACGGTGAATCGGTTGCCGCGATCGGATTACGATGTCCTCCTCCGGGATGACCTGCTGAGTGAGTTCGATCGGGCGCTTCCCCGCCTCGTGGTGGTGCGTGATCGCTATGTTGTGTTGTATCCCGGTACGACCTTCCCCCTGCGGGTGGCATCGGTACAGGTGACCACACCGGGCAGTGAGGGGTCAATTCATCCGATGGATCTGCAACGGGCGAAAAACCTGGCGCGGCAAACGGGTGAGCGCATTAATGGGGGGCTGGGGCGCTACCACGCGGAACCGGCGATGCATGGGCCTGCGGCTGAGTCGCCCTTTCGGGTGAACGATGACGGCATGGTGACCTTTAACTTTAAGGGGGGGCCACCGGGGTTTGTGACCCCGACGGTGGAAAGTGAGATCAAGGTCAATCCGGCCAATTGGACGATCGAGGTGTTGTATAACGGCCCGATTCGCTAGGTCCAATTGGCCAAGTTAGGCGAGCAGCCGATCTAGGGCAGCAAACATTAAAGTTTCGCACCGTGGGTAGTAACGACTCATGACACCATGACGACGAACCTCGACGCTTGGCTGGCGCTTTCCGTTTGTAGTGGCGACTTTAGTC